>JAOPXO010000190.1 GCA_025965115.1 Aeromicrobium sp. | reverse complement strand
TAGGGGATGCCCCGCCCGCCGAGCGCGATGCGGCCGTCGGCGGTCCGTTGTGCATAGCAATAGGCGTTGGCGTTGTCGCCGAGGAGCTCGGCGCCCTGCCAGCCGATCGTTTGCCACACCGCATCGGCCAATGGCTCGGTCACGATCATCGCCGAGTTCATCGGCAACCAGGAGCGTCGCTGGCCTCGGATGCCGGCGCTGTATCCCTCGAGACAGCGCAGGATCTTCGGCGCACGTGCGACTCCGCGCTCGGTGGTCGCGGCACCCTTGTCGATGCGGGTGACCCGGGTCCGCTCGAGGATGCGTACGCCCCGGCGCTCCGCGGCCTCGGCGATGCCCGCCACCAGCTTCGCCGGCTGCACCCGCGCGCAATGCGGGCTGAACATCGCGCCAAGCGCTCCGTCGACCACGAGCCGATCAGCCAGCTCCGCCGCGGTCAGCTCGCGGTGGTGGCTGTCGCCGATGCCCCAGGCCGCATCGGCCGCGAGCCCTTCACGCATGCGTACGAGCTGCGCGGGACTGCGGGCGACATACAGCACGCCTTCCTTGACGATGTCGGCGTCGATTCCCTCGCTGGCGCACACCCCGATGACCTCATCGACCGCCGCCTCCATCGCCGACACCAACGCCTGCACGCCCTCACGCCGGTGGGTGGCGCCGTAGCGTTCCTTGCTGCCGGAGAGCTCGGCCGACAGCCATCCGCCGTTGCGACCCGAGGCTCCGAATCCGGCGAACTCCGCCTCAAGCACCACGATGTCGAGGTCCGGGTCGAGCGCCGCCAGGTAGTACGCCGTCCACAGTCCGGTGAGCCCACCGCCGACGATGCAGACATCGCAGTCGAGATCGCCATCGAGCGCCGCCCGCGGCTCCGGAAGGCCCGCTTGCTGCCACCAGAAAGAGACTCCGCCGTTCGTGGTCCCACCGCCGGACTGCTGCTGATACGAGCGCCTCACGAGCACATGCTGCCACCTCGGGCCCGGACTACGGTGGATGAATGAGTACGGCTGAGGACTTCTTGCTGATTGCCACGGACCCCGAGTCCGGCAAGACGATGTTCGGGGCGCCACAGTCCGATCCGGTCCTCGGCGGCGCATTCCTGCTCGACCTCGTCGCGACCGGTCGGCTCACTCTCGAAGGCAAGGACCGCAAGGCGCGAGTCGTCGTCGCCGATCGCGCACCGGTCGACAATCCCGTCGTCGCGCTGGCCTTCGCGCGCGTGGTCAACAAGGGCCGCCTGACGCCACAGAAGTCCATCTCCACGATGGGCAAGCAGTCGAAGAAGGTTGTGTATGACGCACTCCTCGCAAGCGGCACGCTCCGCCGTCGACCCGCCAAGGCACTGGGCATCTTCCCGCTGACTCGGTATGACTTCGTCGACGCCTCTCGACGCGATGACCTCCTTGCGCGCATACGGGCCTCGCTGCTCTACGACCAGCCCGCAGACGCCGAGACCGGACCGCTGATCGGGCTCCTGTCGGCCGCAGACCTGACCAAGATCATCGTCGACAAGCCCGATCGCAAGAGGGCCAAGGCGCGGGCCAAGGTCCTCGCCGACGGTGATTGGGCCACCGAGGCCGTACGCAAGGCGGTCAAGGCGGCTCAGGCCGCCATGTCCGGAGTAATCGCGGCAAGCACCGCGGCGTCGATTGCCTCGTCATGATCGCCGTCCGCTGTCCTCGCCGATCTGACCAGCGGTGCGCGACACTATCTCCATGCCGTCCGTCCGCACACCTGACCCCAATCCAGGCTGGCTCCCGGATTTCGCGCTCGACGAGACCCGGGCGCGGGTGCCGATCCTGTACGTCGAGGCCATCCCCGTGCGCGTCGATGCGCTCGGGCAGGTCGAGCGGGTCGGCATACTCCTGCGCGGGTCGTCGACGACCGGCGTCATGACCCGCACGCTCGTGTCCGGTCGGGTGTTTCATGGCGAGTCGATACGCGAGGCGCTGCTCCGCAATCTGCAGAAGGACCTCGGCCCGACGGCATTTCCCCAACTGCCCTCGACGACGGTGCCGTTCTCGGTGGCCGAGTACTTCCCGCTGCCCGGGGTCACACCCCTGTATGACTCCCGCCAGCACGCCGTCGCACTTGCCTATGTCGTGCCGGTCAATGGCGAATGCGATCCGCGGCAGGACGCCCTGGAACTGACCTGGCTCACCCCTGCGGAGGCATCCGACCCCGAGGTCCTCGAGGAGATGGAGGGCGGGCGCGGCTCCCTGCTGCTGGAGGCGCTGGCCTCGGTGGGCGCACTTCCGCAATGAGGTCGCTCATCATCCGGATCGCCGAGGCTGACGACCTCGACGCGATCCTGGCGTTGACCGCCGAAGACTCGATGCACTACTTCAACGAGCCCGGCGAGGTCACGATCAATCAGCGTGACGCATTCGAGGAGATCACCGCCGACCCCAATCAGGACCTTCTGGTCGGTGAGATCGACGGTCGCGTCGTCTGCACCGCCCAGGTCACCTGGATGCGCATGCTCTCGGCCGACGGCGGTCTCTACTGTCAGGTCGAGGCTGTGCGCACGTCAACCACCATGCGCGGACAAGGCATCGGCAGAACCCTGATGGCCTCGATCGAGTCGGAGGCCCGCAAGCGCGGTGCCGCCCGAATGCAGCTGACGTCCAACCGTCAGCGCACGCGAGCGCACGCGTTCTATGAAGACCTCGGCTTCACCGCGAGTCACATCGGGATGAAGAAGTACCTCTGATCCCACCTCCGTCGCGGCAGGAGTAGTCTGCATCCTGAGACAATTCGTATCAGGATGTGGACATGGCCGAGACGACGACACCCAATCGCTGGGTCATGCTCGCGGTCGGCATGGGCGGCCAGATCGCCGGATCGGTGTTCGTCAACGCCGCGCCATTCCTAATCCCCTATCTGCACCTCGTGCGCGGGTTGAGCCTCGTACAGGCGGGGTTCATCGCCTCCACACCTCTGGTCGGCACGATGCTGACGTTGTACGCGTGGGGCGCAATCGTCGACCGGGTCGGCGAGCGACGCTCGATGGTGGCCGGGCTCGCCCTGCTCACCGCCGGTTCGGTCGCGGCGGCGATGACCAGCTCGTACGTCGCACTCGGCATCTCGCTGTTCCTCGGCGGTATGGGCGGCGCCAGCACCAACTCGGCAAGCGGCCGAGTCGTCGTCGGCTGGTTCCCACCCGAAGGCCGCGGAACCGCCATGGGAATTCGCCAGACCGCCCAGCCCCTCGGCGTGGGTCTGGCGGTGCTGATCGTGCCGAACCTCGTGCACGCCCACGGCCTGCGCCCGACGATGTTCGCGATCGCCGCCGTGTGCGGGTTCATGACGGTGCTGGCGGCGGCCCTCATCGTCGACCCACCGCGACCGACCCGCGCCGAGTCGGAGGGCCTCGGCCATCTCGTCAACCCGTACTCACGCGATCTGCGGCTGTGGCGCATCCACATCGCGTCGATGCTGCTGGTGGTACCGCAGTTCACGGTCTGGACCTACATGCTGGTCTGGCTGATCGATGACCAAGGCTGGTCGATCGCCTGGGCCAGCACCCTCGTCGCGCTGACCCAGGTGCTCGGCGCCGCAGGACGCATCGGCGCCGGCGCGTGGTCCGATCGGGCCGGCAGCCGCCTCCGACCCATGCGTACGGTCGCGATCGCCGCAGCGGCAACGATGCTGGCCCTCGGACTGCTCGAAGGCACCGCTCTGGCGGTGGCCATCATCGTTATCGCCTCGGTCGTGACGGTCGCCGACAACGGCCTGGCGTTCACCTCGGTGGCCGAGATCGGCGGGCCCTATTGGTCGGGCCGGGCGATGGGTACGCAGAACACCGGCCAGTTCCTCGCCGCCGCAGCGGTGCCACCGGTCCTGGGTGCCCTCGTCACGGCGCACGGCTATCCGTGGGCGTTCGGACTGGTGGCGATCTTCCCGCTGCTGGCCATCCCGCTCATACCCGTTCGCTCCGAGAGCCCCCAAAACATCGCGTGACCTGCGGCTGGCCATGGTCACCGGGCCCGGTGGAGGATTCATCTCACACCGGTGTGACGCTGCCTCCGCCGACGATCACGGGTAGTGTCGGGTCGAACTTGGACGAAGTGCCCCCTGCGGTTTGGAGTGACTGATGACGGTTGTGCTGGTGCTTGGACTCCTGATGAATGCGATCGCTCTGCCGATCGCCGGCAAACGGGTCCTCTTCCTCTACCGCCTCATCACCAGCGGCCAGCCCGCCCCCGACCGGACCGAGGGCGTGCGCGAACGCATCGGTCAGGCCGTGAAGACCCAGCTCGTCGAGGTCCTCGGCCAGAAGAAGCTGCTCAAGTGGTCCGTGCCCGGCGCGGCCCACTTCTTCGTGTTCTGGGCCTTCCTGATCCTCTCGACGGTCTACCTCGAGGCGTACGGCGCGCTGTTCGACGCGCGCTTCCACATCCCGCTCATCGGCCACTGGGCGGTGCTCGGCTTCGCCCAGGACTTCATCGCGATGATGGCGTTCTTCGGCATCCTGACCTTCGTCGGGATCCGGCTGAAGAACGCACCCAAGGACCTCGGACGAAAGTCGCGCTTCTTCGGGTCGCACCTCTCCGGCGCGTGGATCACGCTGGGCATGATCTTCAACGTCATCTGGACGATGTTCCTGTTCCGCGGTGCGTCGTCCGCCCTGGGCAACCTGCCCTACAAGAACGGTGCCTTCATCTCCATCGGTGTCGGCAAGCTGCTCGATGGCCTGGGGCACGGCACCCTCGACGTGATCGAGGGCATCGGACTGCTGCTGCACATCGGCGTGATGCTCGTCTTCTTGATCTTCGTGCTGA
>JAOPXO010000117.1 GCA_025965115.1 Aeromicrobium sp. | reverse complement strand
GCCTCAACCTGTTCCCGGAGGCCGCTGACTGGGCCAGCCCCGTCATCATCACCCTCGCCGTCATCAGCATCGTCTACGGTGCGCTGCTCGCGATCGGCCAGGACGACATCCGGCGGCTCATCGCGTTCACGTCGGTGTCGCACTTCGGCTTCATCATCCTGGGCATCTTCGCGTTCACCACGACCTCGATGGCCGGCTCGACGCTCTACATGTTCAACCACGGGCTCTCGACGGCCGCGCTGTTCCTGGTCACCGGCATGATGATCGCCCGCCGCGGCTCGGCCAAGATCTCCGACTTCGGGGGAGTGCAGAAGATCGCCCCCATCATGTCGGGCATCCTGCTGGTGGCCGGCCTCTCGAGCCTGTCGTTGCCCGGCCTCGCGCCATTCATCTCCGAGTTCATGGTGCTGGCCGGCACGTTCACCAGATCGATACCGGCGGCGGCGTTCGCGACGCTCGGCATCGTGCTGGCGGCGCTCTACATCCTGATCATGTACCAACGCACCATGACCGGCCCGCTCCGCGAGGACAACCAGGGCGTCACCGATCTCACTCACCGCGAGATCGGCGCGCTGGCTCCCGCACTCGTGCTGATCATCGGATTGGGCTTCTTCCCGCAACCGCTGCTCAACGTGATCAACCCCGCGATCACCGAGGTGGCGAGCCACATCGGCAAGGGTGATCCCGAGCCCAAGAGCCCGGTCGACATCAAGGGGCTGACCTGCGGCAAGCCCTATTGCAGCAAGCTCTACATCACGAAGGACGGAGGCCACTGATGACACCGTTCACCGCTGACCTCCCACCGATCGCCGGGCCGTCGATCGAGTACTCCCTGCTGGCGCCGCTGTTCATCATCGCCGGAGTTGCCACGCTCGGGGTCGTCGTCGAAGCCCTCTGGCCTCGCTCCAGTCGCTTTGCCGTTCAGGCCACGCTTGCCATCGCTGGTGTCATCGCCGCACTGGCCGACACGGTGTGGGTGTTCCAGGACCTCGATGTGGTCAAGGGCGGTCACCTTGCTCGCGGCAAGATCGCTGCCGAAGGCGCGGTGTCGATCGATGGACCCGGTGTCTTCACCTGGGGCATCCTGCTGATCTTCGGGCTGATGAGCATGCTGCTGTTCGCCGAGCGTCGCCTCGAAGGTGGGCTGAGCGCCTTCACCGGTCGCGCGTCCGATCCGCCGGGCTCGGCCAGCGAGGCCGAGGCGATCTCGCACCGAATCGAGCACACTGAGGTCTTCCCGCTCGCGATGTTCGCGCTGGTCGGGATGATGCTGTTCGCGACGTCCAATGATCTGCTGACGATGTTCGTCGCCCTCGAAGTGCTGAGCCTGCCGCTCTACCTGCTGTGCGGTCTCGCCCGTCGGCGCCGTCTGCTGAGCCAGGAAGCCGCGCTGAAGTACTTCCTGCTCGGCGCGTTCTCATCGGCGTTCTTCCTGTACGGCATCGCGCTGGCGTACGGATATGCGGGCAGCTTCAGGCTCTCCGACATCGATATTGCCGTCACGACTCGCACCGGCGGCAGCAACATGCTGCTCGCCGCAATCGCGCTGATGGCGGTTGGCCTGCTGTTCAAGATGGGTGCCGTGCCGTTCCACACCTGGACGCCCGATGTCTATCAGGGCGCCCCGACCCCGGTCACCGCATTCATGGCCGCCGGCACCAAGGCGGCGGCGCTCCTCGCGATGCTCCGCGTGTTCTTCGTGGCCTTCGGTGGGTCGTCCTGGGACTGGCGACCGACCATCATCACGGTCGCCGTCATCACGATGTTCCTCGGCGCGGTCGTCTCGATCTCGCAGACCGACGTCAAGCGGATGCTGGCATACTCCTCGATCGCCCACGCCGGCTTCCTGCTGGTTGGTCTGGCCGGCGCGTATGCCGGCGTCACCGGATCGATCCGGGTCACCTCGCTCTCGAGCATCCTGTTCTACCTGACGGTCTACGGCGTCGCGTCCATCGGTGCCTTCGCCGTCGTCACAGTCGTACGCGATTCCGGCGGCGAGTCCACGCATCTCTCTCGGTGGGCTGGTCTCGGCAAGGTGTCGCCGCTGCTCGCCGGCGCATTCGCGCTGTTCATGCTGTCATTTGCCGGCATCCCGCTCACTGCCGGATTCATCGGCAAGTGGGCGGTCTTCAGCGCTGCGTGGTCGGGTGGACTGTGGCCGCTGGTCGTGTTCGGCGTGCTGGTCAGCGCACTGGCGGCGTACTTCTATGTGCGTGTCATCGTGCTGATGTTCTTCACCGATCCGGTCGGACACGGCCCGACGGTCGCTGTGCCGAGCGTCTTGACTACCGTGGTGATCGCTTTCGCTGCGGTGGCAACGATTGGACTCGGTATCATTCCGGGACCGGTTCTCGATCTTGCGCAGCACGCTGGCGCGTTCGTGCGCTGACCGTTCCTGAGGAGTGCTCGCGTGTCCAGTCTTGGTGTCTCGATCACCGACCCTGCCCTGGAGGCGCGCGTCCGGGTCGGTGTCCGCGAGGTCGAGACCCAGCTCGCGGCGGCCGTTGACAGCCCTGAGAAGTTCGTCGCCGAGGCCGCTGCGCACCTGCTCAACGCCGGCGGCAAGCGCTTCCGGCCCTTGCTGATCATGTTGTGCGCCGAGTTCGGCGATCCGGCCCATCCCGACATCGTGCCGTCGGCGGTCGTCGTCGAGCTGACCCATCTGGCGACGCTCTATCACGACGATGTGATGGACGAAGCCGCCATGCGCCGGGGCGCTCCGAGCGCCAACGCCCGCTGGGACAACTCGGTGGCGATCCTGGTCGGCGACTATCTCTTCGCCCAGGCATCGGCGCTGGTGTCAGATCTCGGGACGGACGCCGTACGCATCCAGGCGCGGACGTTCTCCCGCCTGGTGCAGGGCCAGATCCGTGAGACCCTCGGCCCGGTCGAGGGCGATGACGCCCTTGCGCATTACCTCTCGGTCGTCGCCGACAAGACGGGCTCGCTGATTGCGACGGCGGCCCGATTCGGGGCGAGGATGTCCGGCGCTTCCGAGGAGATCGAGGCGACGCTGACCGAGTTCGGTGAGCGGATCGGCGCGGCCTTCCAGCTGAGCGATGATGTCATCGACATCGCCAGCGAAACCGGCGACTCGGGCAAGACCCCCGGCACCGACCTGCGCGAAGGCGTGCCGACCCTCCCCACCCTGATCGCACTGCGCTCGACCGACCCGGAGAGCGAACGGCTCCGGTCGCTACTGGCCAAGCCGTTGACCGATGACGACGAGCTGGCGGAGGCACTCACCCTGTTGCGCGCGCACCCGGCGATGCAGGAGGCACGCGCGTACGTCCACGCCGAGGCCGACGCCGCCCGGGCACTGCTCGCGACCCTGCCGGAGTGCTCGGCACGTGAGGCACTGCAGGCGCTCAGCGACACCGTCGCCACCCGCCTCGGCTGATCAGATCGGCACAGGCTCCGCGATCACCCGGCGTCGGCGGCTGCTGATGGCGTCAAGTGTGAAGATCAGCAGGGCGACCCAGACCAGGATGAATCCGATCCAGCGGGCGCCATTCATGTCCTCGTCGAAGATCGTCAGTCCGGTGATGAACTGGATGATCGGTCCGAGGTACTGCAACAGCCCGATCGTGGTCAGCGACAGACGAGTCGCAGCGGCACCGAACAACAGCAGCGGGATCGCCGTGACGACGCCGGTGCCCATCAGCAGGGCGACGTTGCCGACACCTGCGTGGCCGAAGGTCAGGTCATGGCGGAACTGCAGGACGATCAGGAAAGACAGTGCCACCGGGAAGAGGATCAGCGTCTCCATGCCCAGGCCCTCGAATGCGCCGAGGTTCGCCTTCTTCTTGAGGAATCCATAGGTCGCGAACGAGAACGCGACAAGCAGGGCAATCCACGGCGGACGCCCGTAGTCGACCGCGAGCACGATGACCGCGATCGCGCCGATGGCAATGGCACCCCACTGGACCGGACGGAGGGTCTCCTTGAGCACGAACACTCCGAGCAGCACCGTGACGAGCGGATTGATGAAATAGCCCAATGAGGTCTCGATGACGTGGCCGTTGGTGACGCCGTAGATGAATCCGCCCCAGTTGAGCGCAATCGTGATCGAGGCGAACGTCAGGATCACCATCAGTCGGCGGTCGTGCCAGATGGCGCGGAACTTGTCCCACCGGCCCATCACGGTGATCAGGATGAGGACAAACAGCATCGACCAGACGAACCGGTGCGCCAGGATCTCCAGCGACCCCGCGGGGTCGAGCAGCGGCCAGTAGAGGGGAAAGAATCCCCAGCAGAGATAGGCCGCGACTCCAAGTCCCACACCGCTCTTGGAGTCGTTCACAGGGCGAGACTACGCCCGCACGGAGACCCGCTCGGCGGCAAGCGGACCCACCGTCACAGGTTGGCCGGAATTGGTCGGGATCTGACCGTTCTTCGAGCCTTGACGAGTCAGGGCGAGGCCCATCGCCGCGACCGCGGCAAGCGTCATGACGGCGACTCCGTACTCACGAGCGGTGGTCAGGACGCCGCCGACATCGACGACCAAGAAGCCCGCGATGACGGCAGGCAGCCCCATCGCGAGGTACGACACGACGTACATCAGCGACAGCACGCCGGCGCGCTCGTGTGGGGCGACCAGAGGTACGACAGTCCGGATCGAGCCTTGGAACCCGCCGCCGAATCCGGCACCCGCCACGATGCCTCCGGCGAACAGCACGATCGTCGAGCTCAGCGAGATCGCGACGAGGGTTATGCCTACGCCGACGATCAGCGCGAGCATTCCTGCGAGCATGAGCCGACGGGGTTCGGTGTTGCGGAGGAACAACACCGTGACCGCCGCCGACCCGGCCAGTGCGAACATCGAGAGACCGGCGAGCACGAACGAGTCCGAGCCGGAGAGCAGCCGCACCAGGGTGGGGCCGAGGGAGCCGTAGAACCCGGCCAGGGACCACACCGCAACCAGGGCCGGGATCGCCACCAGGACGTGGCGTCGTACGTTCTCGGGCATCCCGAACTGGATCTGCAGGGAGGCCACGGCGCCGGGCCGAGGTGACGACGACTCCCGCATGAGGAGTACGCCTATGCCTTGGGCGATGAAGGCGGCGAACAGCACGACGTACACCACGTGGGTCGGTGCGGGAAGGAACTCGATGAACAGCCCCGACAGAAGTGCGCCGGTGGCCGTGCCGGTCATGGGTGCCACGGCGTTGAGGGTCGTGCCCTTGACCCGGTCGAGGTCAAGCATCCCGGCACCCACAGCGCCGATCGCGGCCCCAGTCGACAGACCTTGCGCGATGCGGGCGAACATCAGCTCGGGCACACCGTGTGCCGTCGCGAACACCAGCATGACGGGCGCCTGCACCGCGAGCGCGGCCAGCAGCACCGGGCGCCGGCCGATGTGATCGGACAGCGAGCCGACGGTCAGGAGCGCGGCGAGCACCGCGATTGCGTAGATGCCGAATATGACAGTCGTGGTGATCGGGGAGAAGCCCCATTCGGCCTGGTAGACGGCATACAGCGGCGTCGGCGCGCTGGATCCGGCGAGCAGCGCGACGATGATCGATGCCTGGAGATACAGGGCCGCCGTCGTCGAGAGTCGTCCGATTCTCAGCGGTCGAGTGGTGGTGATGACGGACATGATGCTCCTTGGTTGAGTAGACAGGTCTGTCTGCTCTCTGGACTCTAGACAGATCTGTCTGGTACTGTCAAGTCATGGCCACAATGACCCCCGACACATCGACGCTCGCGAAGCCGACTGCCCGCGAGCGACTCCTCGCTGCCGCTGACGAGCTGTTCTACGACGAGGGCATCCACACGGTCGGTATCGACCGCATCATTGAGCACGCCGGCGTCGCCAAGGCCTCGCTCTACAACACCTTCGGCAGCAAGGACGAGCTCGTACGCGCGTATCTCACCGGTCGTCACGAGTCACGACAGCGCCGCATCACGACGCGCCTGGAGGACTACGACACGCCGCGCGCGAAGCTGTTGGGCGTCTTCGACTCCCTCAGGGATTACGTGGCCCTGCCGACATTCCGGGGTTGCGCGTTCGCCAATGCCAGTGCGGAGTCGCAGCCCGGAGGTGTCGTTGACGAGGTGTCCACCAGCAACCGCACCTGGACCCGCGACCTGCTGACGGACCTTGCACGCGAGGCCGGCGTGGCTGATCCGGATGCGCTCGCCCAACAGCTGATCCTGATCTACGACGGGGCGATCACCGGGGTCCGGATGGATCACCGTGCCGACATCGGCGCAGCCGCCCGCGCGACAGCGGAGATCTTGGTGGATCGGGCCCTCGCGAGCTGAGCTTCGATTTGCGCTGGAGTGCACTCCAGGTCGTAGCGTTTGAAGCATGACTGAGACAACTTCCAAGAACTGGTTCATCACCGGCACGTCCCGTGGCTTCGGCCGCGAGTGGACCGTCGCCGCCCTCGATCGCGGTGACCGCGTTGCCGCCACGGCCCGCGACATCAGCTCACTCGACGACCTGGTGCAGAAGTATGGCGACGCGATCCTGCCGATCGCCCTCGACGTCAACGACCGCGAGGCCGATTTCGCCGCCGTCGCTGAGGCTCACGCTGCATTTGGCCGGCTCGACATCGTCGTCAACAATGCCGGCTACGGCCACTTCGGCTTCATCGAAGAGGTCACCGAGGACGAGGCACGCGCGCAGCTCGAGACCAATCTGTTCGGCGCCCTGTGGGTGACCCAGGCAGCGCTGCCGTTCCTGCGGGAGCAGGGATCGGGCCACATCATCCAGGTCTCCTCGATCGGCGGCATCTCGGCATTCCCGATCGTCGGCCTCTATCACGCCTCCAAGTGGGCACTTGAGGGCTTCTCCCAGGCGCTCGCGCAGGAGGTTGCCGACTTCGGCATCCACGTCACCCTGATCGAGCCTGGTGGCTTCACCACCGACTGGAGTGGCGACTCGGCGAAGCGCTCGGCGGAGAGCCCGGCTTATGACGAACTGCGCGAGAAGACTGCTGCCTGGCGGGCCACGCGCAACGCCTCCCCGGGTGACCCGGCCGCCTCGGCCGCGGCAATCCTCAAGGTGGTCGACGCCGATGAGCCGCCCCTGCGAGTCTTCTTCGGTGCCGCCCCGCTCGAGATCGCCAAGGCCGACTACGCCAGCCGCCTGGAGACCTGGGAGAAGTGGAACGACGTCTCCCTCCTGGCTCAGGGCGACAACTGAGTTCATAGGCTGACGCCATGGACTTCGACGACCACATTGAGGTCTTCAATGCGGCGGTGCTGACCCATGACTGGTCAGCATTCGTCGGGCGGTTCACCGATGATGCGGTTGTCGAGTTCGTTGGCCCACCCGCGGGCCCTTTCGCGGGTCGCGAGGCCATCGCCGGGGCGTACGAGCAGAGCCCACCGGACGACACCATCGAGCCGATCGGCCTTCCGACGGTGGAGCTCGAAGAGCTGGTCGTGCCCTATCGGTGGGTGTCGACCGGCGCATCGGGCACGATGCGCTTCACCGAGCGCGGAGACAAGATCTCTCGCCTCGTGATCACGTTCGACACCACCTGACACACGGCGCGGTCGATCTTCCCTAGACTCACCACATGCACGCCTACCTCGACGACTACGCGACAGTCGGCGTGATCATCCTCGCGGGTATCGGGCTCGCTGCGGGGATGCTGGGAGTCAACCGGCTGATGCGTCCGCGGGTGCCGGCGCGGGAGAAGACGTTGACCTATGAGTCCGGTGTCGACCCGGTCGGTGAGGGCTGGTCACAGTCGACGGTCCGCTACTTCGTGTATGCGTTCCTCTACGTGATCTTTGCCGTCGATGCGGTGTTCCTGTTCCCGTGGGCGGTCGTGCTCGATGACATCGGTCGCCCTGCCGCGCTCGAGATGGGCATCTTCGTCGGCATCCTCGTCGTCGGCCTGGCGTACGCCTGGCGCAAGGGGGTGCGGTCGTGGACCTCGTCCCCGTGAACTCCGGCTACGTCGACCTGCCGATGCCGAGCCTCGGACCAGGTTCGGAGCATGCGCCGAAGCCGGCGCGCTACATCCTCAACTGGGGTCGCAAATACTCCCTGTGGGTCTTCAACTTCGGTCTGGCCTGCTGCGCGATCGAGTTCATCGCCACCTCGATGTCTCGCCACGACTTCATCCGGCTCGGCGTCATCCCCTTTGCGCCCGGCCCCCGCCAGGCCGACCTCATGGTCGTCTCTGGCACCGTGACCGACAAGATGGCGCCGGCGATCAAGCGCCTCTACGACCAGATGCCTGAGCCCAAGTACGTCATCAGCTTCGGCTCGTGCGCCAACTCCGGCGGCCCCTACTGGGACTCGTACTGCGTGACGAAGGGCGTCGACCAGATCATCCCCGTCGACGTGTACG
>JAOPXO010000093.1 GCA_025965115.1 Aeromicrobium sp. | reverse complement strand
ATCGTGATCGACGTGCGCGCCCGCAAGGCCTGATCGCTCAGTCACCGGCAGCGGGTTCGACGCTTCCACGAACGATCTTGCCCTGGATCATCTCCAGCTCCGCGACAACCTGGACGACCCGGGGCTGCCACGGTCGGGGGAGATCTGCGCACGCCGCACGAACGGCGTCTCGCAGGGTGGCCTCATCGACGTCTCCCTCGGGCACGACATCGACCGCGACAACCGCGCCCACCAGGGGGTTGGGCCGCCCGTAGACACGAACAGCCCTGACACCTTCGACACCCGAGATCCGCTCCTCGAGTGGCAGAGGGTGCACCTTCGTACCACCGACGTTGATGACTTCCGACTTGCGTCCGCGGAACCGGACGCGGTCGCCTTCGATCTCGACAAGGTCGCCGGTCGGCCACCACTGGTCGTCCGGTAGATCTGGCTCGCCGTAGTAGCCCACCATTGCGGCCGTTGATCGGACCCAGAGCTCGCCCTCGACGATCTTGATGGCGACGTCTCCGTCTCCACGGTCGAGCAGAGCGGCGGGCAGCCCATCGAGGCCGTCACGGACCGAGCCGGTGGAACCGAACTCCGAGCCGGCGTAGACGTGCGAGATGCGCGCGTCGGGAAAGGTCGCGTGCAGGTCGGCGAGCAGCGACGCCGGAGCGGCCTCGCCACCCAATGTCACTTGCACAAGGGCCGGACGCGGCCTCGAATCGACCCGAAGCTCCGCCAGCAGGAACCGCCAAAAAGTCGGCGTGGCACTGATGTGGTCGACGCCGTGTTCGTGAATCGCGTGGAGGACCGCGAGCGGTCGCCGCACCGGCGGAGCGACCAGGGTGGCGCCGCTGCCGAGCACGTGCAGCAACACCTGCAGTCCGGCGAACTGTTGCGGGCCGTACGCCAGCAGCCATGCCTGGCCGGAGCCGTCTCGGGCGGCACGCACGATCGTGGCCACCTGCCGTGCCCAATCGTGTCGGACCCCACGCGGCGTGCCGGTCGTGCCGGTCGTCAGCACCAGCAACGGGCGAGCGGCGGGCAGCTCGCCGACCGGGCCACCGTCGGTGGCCAGCGACTTCGGTTCATAAACCGTGAGGTCAGGGAGATCGAGGTCGAGCAGCTCGGATCGGTCCGAGATCACCACGGTGTGCGCGAACGCCTCTGCCTGGCGCAGCATCTCATCCGGGAGTATGTCGGGCGCGTACACACACGCCTCGGCGCCGGTCAGCGATGCCGCCGCGAGCAGAGCCACGACCACGGGGATGTCGTTGGACACGATCGCAAAACGCTCGATGCCCTGCGTGCGCAAGCGCTGCGCATAGTCCTCGGCATCGGCGACGAGCTCGCCGTACGTACGTCGGCCGGACTCGCCGATGACGGCCGGCCTGTCGGCACTGTGACTGGCGACCGCGCGCAGCAGCTCGATCATCGCGCGGTGGCCAACTGCTCGCCGGATCTTGCGAGTTCCAGCACGTGCGAGTGGATCGTCGAAGCGAACTCGTTACCGTCGATCGTGAGACGGCTCTGGTCGAATCCGACAGTGATCGTCAGCCCACCGCGGAACGTGGACGCGGCGAAGTAGACCGCCTGGTTCGGTGTCGGCGCGAGTCCCACACTGAGCCGACGCAATGACTCGGGGGCGGATCCCGTCACCACACCCATGTTGCTGATGCTCAGGGCCGGGGTGGCCTCGGCGGTCCAGCGCTTGATCACCCGGTCGGTGGTGTCGTTGATCGGGAAGCGACCCGCCCCGCTGAGTGCGTACAGGAGCTCCGCCTCTCCTCGATCGAAGCGTCGCCGGATGTCGCTGGAGACCAGGCGCGCGATCTCGCCGCTGGAGCCGGCGGTTTCGTACGATCCGGAGATGACCCCGGCGGCCTGGCCGACCAACCCTCGCGGGGGTGGGTCGAATCGTGCCCGGAGGTCGACCGACGTCGACAACGCGATGCGGGTCAGTCCTGGAGACATGCTCGCCGCCGCGGAGATCAAGGCCGCCGACAAGGCGCCCTGCACGGTCGTCGAGTGGGTGCGCGACCAGGCGAGCAGGCCGGCTGTGTCGGTCTCGGTCAGGTGAAACACGGCGAAGCCGACGTCACGGGGCGGGTCCAGGAGCGGCTGGTGCCAGTCCAAGGTGTCTGCGTTGCCGACGAATTCGGCTTCGTCACGCACCAGCCGTGCGGTCGCCAGCATCTCCGCGCGTGGGGGCTGATGACCGGCCGGGTGCAACGGCAAGGTTGGTTCGGCGAGCGCACTGTCAGCGACATCGACCCGGCCGACCAGGACCTGCGCGAAGAGAAACCCAAGATCCGCCAGGTACTTGCCGTCCATGATCGCGTGGTGGGACGTGATGACCACCGTCGCGCCGGAGTCGCCTTCGACCATTGCGCAGCGCACCACCGGACCGACCTCGATGTCGACGGGTGCCCGCGACTCCCCCGCCCATGCCGAGGGCAGGTCGGCATAGCGCGTGACCGGCAACGGTCCGTGATCACGGCCGAAGACCATTCGCGCGTCACGGCCGGAGGTTCGCTCGACATACACACCGATGGCTGGCACCTGTTCGGCGAGCGTATTCCAGGCCTTCTCCACCTGGTCGACGGTGAATGCTTCGTCGAACTCGATCGCAGACAGGGCGATCATCGGCCAGGTACGGCCGACGAGCTCGAAGTAGACCTCGGCAGGGTCCAGCTCGCGGGTGAAACCGCTCAGCACGTAAGGCCGCCGTCGACGACGAGCACCTGCCCAGTGATCCAGTTGTTTTCGGGGTCGACGAGGAATTGCACAGCACGTGCCACGTCGGCGGGGTCACCGAGGCGGCCTGCTGGAGTGCGGCGGACGATCTGATCGAGCTGCGCGCCCTCCAGGCCGTGGCTCATCTCGGTCCGGAGATAGCCCGGCGCGATGCCGTTGACCGTGATGTGTCGTGAGCCCAGCTCACGCGCGAGCGCGCGGGTGAAGCCATCCAGGGCGGCCTTGGTCGCCCCGTAGACCGTCAGTCCCCGGTAACCGGTCTGTCCCACAATCGAAGAGATGTTGACGATGCTGCCGCCGCCACGCGCAAGCATGTTGCGCACTACACCGCGGGTGAGGTAGATCGTGCCCTTGAGGTTCAGGTCGATGACGGTGTCGACATCCTCCTCGGACACCAGCGCGAGGACGCCGTCTCGGGCGACCCCCGCGTTGTTCACCAGTACGTCGATCGTCGACCATTCCTCGACGACCCGCTGGACGAAGTGCAGACACTGTTCGCGATCGGAGGCATCGACCTCCACGAACAGGAACCGGTCGGCGTACTGGGGATCGTCACGCCACTGCTTGACGGCTTCGGTCTCGCTTCTGGCGCAAGTGGCTACTCGATCACCGGAATCAAGGAAGGACTGCACGATGCCGGCACCCAAACCTCGGCTGCCACCGGTCACGACGACGGTGCGCGGCTCCAATGTCATGGTGCTGCTGCAACTCCGGACTCGTCCGCGCCGGCATAGAAGTCGACGATCTCCGCGACGGTCTCGGGCATCAGGCCGGCGCTGAACGGGTCGGTACCGAACTCATCTTCGAGTACGGCGGAAAGCTCGGCGGACTCGAGCGAGTCGAGACCGAGACCATCGCCGTGGAGCTGGGACTGGAGGGTGACATCGACATCAGTTTTGTCGGCTCGTTCGAGGAGCAACGAGATGACCTTGATGACCTTGTCCTGCACTTCACTCATCGTCCCTGAATCCTCCGTCGTTGGGTCGGTAGGAGGGTATCAGGACGATTTGTCCGGAATGTATCGCCCGTGTTCGTACGCCTTGTCCGACATGGCGATGGGAGCCAGGCGGCGAGCAGGCACACCGCCGTGCATCGATTCGGCGGCGAGCGCCTGACCGGTCCAGGTCGCCGAACCGGCCGCAAGCAGTGCCCCAGCGCCGACGACTGTCCCCGGCAGAATCGTGCAGGAGGTCGCCACCACCGAACCAGTCTCGAGGAGAACGGGTGCCAACTTGATCCCGCCGGCCACCGGGTCGAACGCGTGCGTGAGCACCGTCGACCGGATGCCGGTGATCCAGGAGTTCTCCGAGAGCTCGATCCCACCACCGCAGTCCAGATAGTGATTGCTCATCACGTGCGAGAACTTGCCCATTCTCAACGTACGAAGACTGCTGGGATCGATCTCACTCTCGTGGAACCCGGCGTATCCGAGGATCGAGTTGGACATCATGATCTGCGCGCCGTACTCGAGCTTCACCAGCGCCACCTGCTGGAAGAAGTTGAAGTGCCCGATCAGCGCACCCTCGGCGATCTCGAACCGATCCACGTGCCTCACGAGGCATATTCCGAGCTGCGCCGTGCGATGAACCGAGTGGCCGAGGAGGTTCAGGAAGCGGTTCTTCAACCGGCTGGGCGGGAGCAGGAAGACCAGCGTCGTGAGGAAGGATCGCACCGGCGAAGTTTATCGCCCGCGCCCCCTACTTACACACGAACGAAGATGTTGAGTGTCGAGTCGAGCCGACGTGGGGTGAGCCGGCCGAAGATCGAGGCGGCATGCCACGCGACCCTGCTCTGCTCGAAATAGGTCGGAACCGCGCCATGGCCGTAGATGTACACCTCGTGGCCGGCGAACCACTTGCGCAGCGCTCGGCGGGTGTTCATCGAGTAGCGGGTCGGGAAGACGTCCACGTCCTTGCGATCGGGCTGCAGGCGATGCAGGAAGCGGGTGTGCCAGCGGTTGGGCACGGAGCGGGCACCCAGTCCGATGAGCCCCCATTTGTTGGGAGTCCGGGCCGCGAACCAGCCTCCGGGCCGGAGCACGCGCACGACCTCGGCGACGAAGCCGGCGACGTCCTCGCGGGCCACGTGCTCGAGGACGTAGTCCGCCACGACCAGGTCGAAGGAGTTGTCATCGAACGGCAGGGGTGCGCCCAGCTCGGTCACGAGGGCGCGATCGAGGGTGGGGTTGTCGAGCACAGCCGGGTCGACGTCGGTGCCGACCACCTCGCGTACTCGACCCTTGAGGTGGCGCACGTCGCGACGGGTGCTCGGCGCGGACTCGATGGCCCACTGCCCGCGACCCGCACCGAGGTCGAGCACGCGGCTGTCGGGACCCACGAGTGCGCCAACGCGCAGGTAGAACTCGATCTCACCGTCGGTGTGCGGGAATCCGCCGACCGCGGCCTCGGGGTAGAAACGCAACGTTGCCTTGGCGGGCTGAAACTCCTGATTCACGTGGGCTACCTTACGGCTGCGAGCGACCCGGCGAACGAAGTATGCGACCAACAACCGCGATTCCTCGAACCACGGCGGGCCCGGGCGAACCGGGACGCTAATCTATTGCGGCAGCCACCACCATCACTCCGGACCCACCCAAGGCGGATCATGACTTCTCGGACCACAACCCGATGAGCCGAGGCAATCCGGCACAGGTCAAGGCCTGGGCCAAGCGGCGGCTGCAGACCCGACTGGCTCGCGCTGGTTATCTCGTCAGTCGGCTCGATGAAGACAGCGTTCGCTACCTTGAGCCGTCCTACAACGGCGACGTCCCCCTACCTGCCGGCGCCGAGGAAGCCCTCAAGGCCGACAACCCTCGGCTGGCCGAGCTCCGCACGGCATACGAGGCGCTCACCTGGCCGGCCGCCGCGCCGACCCAGTGGAACGAGTCCTTCCTCAAGAAGAACCTCTCCCTCGCCTGGTTCCGTGGCGACAATGCGTACGTCTGGCAGCTTCGGCTCCAGCGGGGCTCAGCCGACGCGACCACCTATCTCACCCTCCTCGACGTCCAGTCACGCGACAAGCTCGGCCTGCTCACCACGCTGGAGGAGGACGGCCTGTTCGGCGCCTGGACGTTCACGTTCGGTGACCGCCCTCCGGTTTCGCGTGACCTGCTCGACAGCGTCAACGAGATCAACTACCTCGACGACCAGATCGGCCTCAGCTCGATGGAGGCGCCCACCGTCCTCGACATCGGCGCCGGGTACGGCCGGCTGGCCCATCGCATGTCGGCCGCGCTGCCCAATCTGGCGCGCTACGACTGCACGGACGGCGTCGCGGTGTCGACGTTCCTGTGCGAGTACTACCTGTCATATCGCAATGTGCCTGATTCGGTGCGGGTCGTCCCCCTCCCGGACGTCGACACACTGGCCGACAGCTACACCCTGGTCGTCAACGTCCACAGCTTCTCGGAGTGCTCTCTCGAAGCGATCCGCTGGTGGATGGACCGGATCGGCGAACGCGACGTCGAATGGCTGCTGATCGTTCCCAATACACCGGGCGTGCTCCTGAGCACCGAGGCTGACGGAAGCCGGTTGGACTTCCAGCCCGACGTGGAGGGCGCCGGCTACGTGTTGGTCGACCATCGTCCGGTGTTCCAGACCGATGAGCTTCGTGAGCTCATCTCGTTGGACGACGAGTTCTACCTGTTCAGGCGGAGCAGCGTCGCGGACTCCAGCTCGGCTTCCTCGGCCTCTTCCTGACGCTTCGCCCGCACGGCGTTGACGCCGATCAGGGCGACTCCTAGCAGAACACCGATGTACCGGTCGGTCAGCTGGGGGCTGACCGGGCCGGCGACGATGAAGACGATCGCCGGATAGACCAGCCGACTCTGGGGCACGTCGGTCTGGAAGATCGGCGTGATCATCGAGAGCAGCACCGCGATGAACGCGGCGAGTCCGACGAAGCCAATCGCGGCGGCCACCTGGACATACACGTTGTGGCCGATGAACTCGGTGAAGTCGAAGCCCGTGCCCAACCACGGATGGTGGAGCGCGATCTTCCAGGTTTCCGACACGCCCTCGACTCGGGCCTGGTCGGACGCTGACGCATCGCCCGCACCGAGCAGACGCGACAGCGCGTCCTGTCCATGGGTGGGCGAGGTGCGATTGCCGACGATGCTGACGGCGATGAGACCGGTGATGGAGACGATCAAAGCGAGCGGGATGGAGCGCTCGACCGTCGGGACGAGCACGATCAGGAAGAGCCCCACGACCAGGGCGGCTCGACTGCCGCTGGTGGCGATACCGATCCCCGCGCCGGCCAGTGCGCCACCACAGATCCAGTTGCGCCATGTCGGCGTGAGGGTGACGTACAGGTACGGGATGAGAGCCAACGTCAATATTGCGGTATAGCCGAGGACGTTGGGGTGCTGGGTGAGCCCGTAGTTGCGGTAGGCGCCGATCTTGGGAATGCCGTACAACACGCTGAGGCCGGTGCCGACGCAGAACGCGACCAGCATCCACACGAGCACCTTCCCCCGCGGCGCCCACCACACCACCAACGCTGGAAGGATCACGAAGGTGAAGACCACGCGCGCCGTGTAGTAGTAGATCGCTCCCTTGTCGGCGGCAACGCTGGAGAGCAGAGCCATCGTCACGAGGGCCATCGACGCCAGAATGAACGCGGGCGGAAGGGTGAGCCGGGTCCTCAGCAGCCGAGGAAGCACCAGACCGAGAGCGATGAAGAAGAACACGTCGCCGATCCCCAGGACGCTGACACCGAGCCGGTCGGCCGGTTCAAACGCAAATGCAAGAACCATCAACACGATCGACGCGCGTTCGAGTCCGAGCCACCCGACCAGGATCACGACCATGAGCAGGCCGATGAAGAAGACCGCGAGCAGGAGCGACTTCATTGCCAACGGCAGCGTGAGCAGAAGGCCGACGATGACGACAACGGACGCCATCGCCGGGCCAAGACGAGCAGCGTTCAAGAGGCCAAGACGAGGAGCATTCCGACGACCATTCCGGCCCATTCGTCCTCCTTCGTACGGCAGTGTCCGAACCATCCTAGTCGTGGCCTTCCGGTCTCCGGCGGGTGATCGACCGGCACATGGAAGTCACCTGGTCAGGTAGTCGGGGTCCTCTTCGACGCCGGTCCGGACCCGCCGCTGATCGATTGCGACCATCTCCTCCACGAGCTCGGCGAAGGTCGTGGTCGGCGACCAGCCGAGATCGCGTTGCGCCTTGTGCGAATCACCACTGAGCCCCGGAGCGTCGGCCTTGCGCAGAAGCGCTGGATCCTGCTCGACATGGGGCCAGGGGTCGTCGATGCCTACCGTCGCGAACGCGAGTTCCAGCAGGTCGGACATGGTGTGCAGTCGACCTGAGGCGATCACGTAGTCCGACGGTGTCGTGTGCTGCATCGCCGCGTGCATCGCCACGACGTAGTCACCGGCTGCTCCCCAGTCGCGGGACACGTCGAGGCTGCCCAAGGTGACCGTGCTGGCCAGCCCCTCGGCGATCTCAACCACGGCGCGGGTGATCTTGCGGGTCACGAATTGTGCCGGCCGCAGCGGACTCTCGTGGTTGTAGAGGATGCCCGTGCAGGCAAACAACCCATCCTCGTCACGCGCTTCCACCGTGGCGATGTGCGCCTGACTCTTCGACTCGGCGTACGGGTTCTGGGGATCGTGTGGAGTCGACTCGTCCTGCGGGTTGGTGGCGTCCGGCCCGAACACCTCAGAGCTGGAGGCCTGGAAGAACTTCACCCCGGGCCGTTGCTTCACCGAGCTCAACATGTGCGCGACCGCAACAGAGTTGACCTCCGTGACGAGCTCACGGTTGTCCCAGCTCGCACCGACCGACGTGAATCCGGCGAGGTTGTAGACCTCGTGGGGGCTGTACGCCTGGAGCAAGCGGTCGAACCCGGCGGAGTCACGCAGATCGTGCTCCTCGAGCACGACGCCTTCAAGGTAGGGCCGCAACGTCGTGGGCACGCCAGGTTGAGTGGTGCCGACAACGCGATAGCCCTCCGAGATCAGAAGGCGCGCCAGGAACACACCGTCCTGACCCGCGACTCCGGTGACGAGGGCCGTGGGGGTCATCCAGTCACCTCCGTGGGAAAGGGCACGATACGGAGGTGCCCGCATGACGCACCCTCACGGTTCGCTCCCCCTACTCGTAGACCTCGTGGGGGGACCCCCAGCTGACGCTCGCTCACTGGTTGCGGGTGGCCTCGAAGAGTGCGATGTCCGCGTCGACCATGAGCCGCGCGAGCTGGCCGGTCGACGTCTCGGTCTTCCACCCCAGGAGCCGGTTGGCCTTCGACGGGTCACCCAGCAACGCGTCGACCTCGGTCGGCCGCTCGTAGCGCTCGTCGTACTTCACGAAGTCCTGCCAGTCGAGATCGACGTGCGAGAACGCCAGCTCGCAGAACTCGCGAACCGTCGTGCCGGTGCCCGTGGCGAGCACGAAGTCGGTGGGTTCGTCGTGCTGCAGCATCCGCCACATCCCCTCGACGTACTCCTTGGCGTAGCCCCAGTCACGGATCGAGTCGATGTTGCCGAGTACGAGATCCTTCTGGGTCCCGGCCTTGATGCGCGCGACCGCACGGGTGATCTTGCGGGTCACAAACGTCTCACCACGTCGGGGTGACTCGTGGTTGAACAGGATGCCCGACACGGTGAACATGTCGTATGCCTCGCGGTAGTTGACCGTGACCCAGTGCGCGTAGAGCTTGGCCGCACCGTAGGGCGAGCGGGGATAGAACGCGGTGGTCTCATCCTGCGGTGGCGGCGTCGCGCCGAACATCTCGGAAGTCGACGCCTGATAGAAGCGTGTGTCGAGCTTGGCCGCCCTAATCGCCTCGAGGAGTCGGATGGTGCCGATGCCATCGGCCGACGCCGTGTATTCGGGCATCTCGAACGAGACCTTGACGTGGCTCTGAGCGGCCAGGTTGTAGACCTCGTCGGGCCGGATCTCGCGGATCAGGTTGACCAGGCTGACGCCGTCGGTCATGTCGCCGTAGTGCAGGAACAGCCGTTCGGCGGCCTCGGGGTTGTTGTCGCGGATGGGGTCGATCCGGCCACGGTTGAACGACGACGAACGTCGTACGAGACCGTGCACCTCATAGCCCTTGGACAGCAACAACTCCGCCAGATAGGAGCCGTCCTGCCCGGTGATGCCGGTGATGAACGCGCGCTTCATTGCCACCTCTGGGTCGAATTTCGCTGATGTCCGGCACCCTGGAGCGTCTCTGCGCCGCGGTCCGCGGATCACAGCATAGTCGGGTCCGCTCCGGGGATCGGCCGTGTGACCCGACTGACGACCGTCAGCTTGAGGCGAGCGGCGATGCCTCGGCCGCCCGGGTGAACGCCTGCGCCGAGTACAACAGCCACTGGTGCACACCGTTGACGCGGCCGCTGGCGTAGCCGACCAGCGCGGAGCGATAGGCGCCGACCTGCATCGCATGTCCCGCCTCGGGGACGGTCACCGATGCCGGATCAACGCCCTTGGACACGAGCGTCAGCCGTTCCGCGGCGCGACCAACCATGCCGTTGTGGCTGCTGAAGGCGCCGGCCGCGGAGATCTCGGCATGCACGAGCGCGGCAACGACCAGCCCGGGCGCCAGGGTTTCGTGACCGACCATGTCGGCGAGAGCGGTCAGTCGGGCCACGCCGGCGGGGTTGACCGGCCGGCCAAGATCCTCATCTGGCTCAGATCCGGCCGCGGCAAGGGCGTGCATCCGGGCGATGGCCTGGACCGGCGAACGGTTCCATACGGGAAGCAGGCCCAAGAGCTCGGTGGACAGCCGAACCGCCCCCCGGGCGAGCTCATCACCACCTCCGGCGGCAAGTGTCTCGGCGTCGTAGGTGCTGCCGTCGAGGGACGCGGTGGCAGCCGCACCCAGCAACAGGGAGCGAGCGGTGTCTTCCGGGGTCGATTGCCGCAATCCTCGGTCGCGCAGCAGCGAGTCGATGCCGTCACGAGTTGCGGCGAACGCTGAGGGCACGCCCTCGAGGAGAGCGGCCGCGATGAACGGATCGGACACGCCCGAAGCGTACCGGCCGTCCCGCGCCCGGACGGTAGCCTAGAAGGGATGAATGACACCCCCGCAGATCGCACGGCCAAGTGGCTCGTCGGGGACCGTCTGGCCTGCGTCCTCCACCTCGGTGACGGATCACTCGCCTACCAGCTGGCCGAGCAGGGGCACGAGGTCGTGGTCGCCGGCGACGATGTCACGACGCGCCGCCACGACGACATTCTCTACGTTCGCACACGCGGTGAACGGCTGCCGTTCCTCGCCGGTGCGTTTGACGTCGTGATCGCGCCAGAGCTTCGCGAGGCACCGATCGCGCTCGGTGAGTATGCCCGCGTGCTCCGCTGTGACGGACTGCTGTCGACCGTGACCCAGCACTATGACGACTCGATCCCGTGGATGCGCAAGCTCCGCGAGATCACCGGCGACCGTGGCGCGCCGACGACTCCGGTCGACACGTTCACCGCCTCGGGACTGTTCCACGAGCCCGAGGCGCACGAGTTCGGCACCTGGGAGCAGCTCGACCTGCCGGGGTTGATGCGCTTCGCCGAGTCGACCAAGCACCCGTCCGTCAGCGATGACGCGCTGACCCAGGTCCGCGATCTCTTCATGAGCTACGGCGCCCAGACCGGCTTCCTGCGGCTGCGACACGAGACATCGTGCCTGCGCGCCCGGGTCGACAAGAGCAGCATGACCGTCGATGCCGAGCCGCCCGACACGATGCTGCTCGACCTGCGCTAAACCCTCGTAGAATCGTTGGGTGAAGTTCCTCAATGATCTGGCGCCGTCGTTCGACCTGACCTACAGCGACGTCTTCATGGTGCCGGCCCGGTCCGACGTCGCGAGCCGGTTCGATGTCGATCTGACGACCCCCGACGGCCTCGGCACGACCCTTCCGCTGGTCGTCGCCAACATGACCGCCATCTCGGGTCGACGCATGGCCGAGACGGTCGCCCGTCGCGGTGGCATCGCGATCATCCCCCAGGACATCCCGCTCGACATCGTGGCCAAGACCATCCAGCGGGTCAAGGCGGCCCACGTCGTCTATGACACCCCGGTCACGGTCGATCCGACGACCACGATCGGCGAGGCGATGAGCCTGCTGCCCAAGCGCGCGCACGGTGCCGTGGTTGTCGTCGAGGACGGCAAGCCACTCGGCATCGTGACCGAACGCGACGGCACCGAGATCGATCGGTTCGCCCAGGTGCGTGAGGTCATGACCAGCGACGTACTCACGTTTGATGCCGGCGTCGACCCACGCACGGCGTTCAATGAGATGTCGGCGAGGCACATCGGCATGGCACCCGTGCTCGACGGCGGTCAGCTCGTCGGTGTCCTGACCCGCAAGGGTGCGCTGCGCTCGACGATCTACGACCCTGCGGTCGACGCCGACGGCAAGCTCGTCATCGGTGCTGCAGTGGGCATCAACGGCGACGTACGCTCCAAGGCCGAAGCGCTGCTCGCGATGGGCATCGACGTTCTCGTCGTCGACACCGCGCACGGCCACCAACAGAAGATGCTCGAGGCATTGCCGCTCGTCGTGGCGGCGCGCGATGCCCATACCGCCGCCTCCGGTCACCGCGTGCCGATCGCGGCCGGCAATGTGGTGTCCGCCGATGGCGTACGCGATCTGGTCGCGGCCGGCGCTGACATCGTGAAGGTCGGAGTCGGACCCGGTGCCATGTGCACGACCCGGATGATGACCGGCGTCGGTCGACCACAGTTCTCCGCCGTGCTCGAGTGCGCGGCCGCGGCTCGAGATCTCGGCGCGCACGTATGGGCCGACGGTGGTGTGCGCTATCCCCGCGACGTCGCTCTTGCGCTCGCCGCCGGAGCGGCCAGCGTCATGATCGGATCGTGGTTCGCCGGCACGCTCGAAAGCCCCGGAGATCTGCGATTCGGCACGGATGGCCGCCCCTACAAGGAGTCCTTCGGCATGGCCTCTGCCCGCGCGGTCTCCAACCGCACGCGGGACGAGGCCGGCTTCGAGCGGGCCCGCATGGCGCTGTTCGAGGAGGGCATCTCGTCGTCGCGCATGTACCTCGACCCCGACCGTCCCGGTGTCGAGGACCTCATCGACGAGATCACCGCAGGAGTGCGCTCGAGTGCCACCTACGCCGGCGCCCGATCGATCGCTGAGTTCCACGACCGTGCGGTGATCGGACTGCAGAGCTCGGCCGGCTACGACGAGGGCCGCCCGCTGCACGCCAGCTGGTAGTGCGCGTCAATACCGCGTTCTGTCGGTGGACCTTCCTACAGTGAAATCAACGGAAGGAGCCGACATGAGTGTTCACATCGACATCGACATCGCACCGCTGCTGCTGTGCGACGTCTGCGAGGGCGAGATCATGACGCCCGACGACCTGGCTGCGACCACCGGGTGCTGCCGTTCGTGCGGGCTGGCCTACGACTTCATCGTCGACGAGCTCGACGAGGCCGTCGGTCGCTGAACAGGCATCCGCAGGCGCACGCCGTCGAGGATCAGCGCCAGCCCGAGGGCAAATGATTCCGAGCCCCGCGCGGCCAGCGGAGCATCATCGATTGCGCCGACGCTGTTCGCCTGCACATGTGTCTGCTCGTCCGACACGTGCCCAAACACGAAGTAGACGATCGTGATCGCCGCCGAGCCGGCGAACTCCTCATCGAATCCAGCCGACCGGATCGCAGCGGTGAGCCGCTCGACCGGAGCGTGCGCCCCAAGGCCGAAGGCATGCACCGTCGCCACGAGTTCGGCGCCGTCGCGATAGGACAGCATCGCGTCGCGCAGCTCATTGCTGAGCGCCACAACCCGCTCGTCCCAAGGCTGGTCGGGGCGGTCGGGGCGCGTGCCGCGGGCCAGCAGCTCGTCGGCGACTGCGGCGAGGAGCGTCTGCTTGTTGTCGAAGTGGTGATAGAGCGCGCTCGGCTGCAGCCCGAGCTCACCGGCGATCCGGCGCATCGACAGATCGGGTAGGCCGTACATGTCGAGCACGCCGATGGCTCGCTCGACAATGTCCGATCGGTGATAGCGCACGCGGTCTCCAACCCCTCGAATTGACATCGGGAAGAGTGTATCCGTTAACCTGAACACCGTTCACCTGATCACTGTTCAGTGATCCCTTCAGTGAGGCCCCACCCCATGGCTCAGTCCACCGCCCCCACCTCCACCCGCCGCACGTCGAGCACCACCGACCTCGCGCTCATCACGACCTTCGCCGCGTTCATCGCCGTATGCGCGATCCTGCCGAACCTCGGCACCACCGGGGGCGGCGTCCCGTTCACGCTGCAGATGTTCGGCATCTTCCTGGCCGCCAGCGTCCTCGGCGCCAAGCGTGGTGCCCTTGCGGTGCTGCTCTACCTCGCGGTTGCCACCGCCGGCGTCCCGGTGTTCTCCGGCGGCACCGGCGGTCCTTCGGCCTGGTCCAGCGCCTCCGGCGGCTACCTTGTCGCCTTCCCGATCGCCGCGTTCATCGTCGGCCTCGTCGCGAGTCGCGCGGCCCGACTCAACCCGGCGATCTTCACGGTCATCGTCTCGGTTGCCGCTGCGATCGTCACGGTCGGCGTCACCGGGCTGATCGGCGCGATCGGTATGTCGATCAAGCTCAACGTCGACTTCGGGGTCGCTTGGGGTTACGCCACACCGTTCTTCTTCTTCGACATCGTCAAGGGCGTCGTCGCGGCCATCGTCGCCGCGGCCGTGCTCCGCGCGTTCCCGCAGCTGGTCGCCACCAAGCGCTGACCGTGCCGATCCAGCTCGACGAGGTCGCCGTCTCGGTTTCCACCGCAGACGGCGACCTCGCGCTTCTCCACCCGACGACGCTGACTCTCGGCGAACGAAGGATCGCATTGGTCGGCAGCAATGGTTCCGGCAAGTCGACGTTCGCCCGACTGCTCAACGGGCTGATCGAGCCGACCGCGGGCACGGTGACCGTCGACGGTCTCGACACGAGGCGGGACGGCGCGGCCGTACGCCGAAAGGTCGGCTTCGTCTTCACCAATCCGGACTCCCAGCTGGTGATGCCAACCAGCCTCGAGGACATCGCGCTCTCCCTGCGCCGCACGATCAAGGACAAGGACGCCAGGCGTGCTCAGGCACGCAATATCCTCACCGAGATGGGGCTCGCCGAACGCGCTGACACCTCGATCCACGCGCTGTCCGGGGGCCAGAAGCAGCTTCTCGCCCTCGCCGGCATCCTGGCGACCGATCCCGACGTACTGATCGCCGACGAGCCCACGACCTTGCTCGACCTGCGCAACACCCAGCTGATTGCCGACCGGCTGTTCGCCCTGCGCCAGCAGCTCATCCTGGTGACCCACGACCTCGATCTCGCGCTGCGTTGTGACCGCGCGATCGTCATCGATGACGCCCGAGTCGCCTTCGACGGCCAGCCTGCTGATGCCGTCGCGTTCTATCGAGAGCTCGTCGGATCATGAGCGTGCGCCAGCTGGGGGTCCCCCCACGAGGTCTACGAGTAGGGGGAGCGAATCGTGAGGCAGGGTTCATGCCGTGGCCTCCGTATCGTGGGTTTGTCTCGGGGGTGCCGGCGTGAGCCAGCTGCTGATCGGCGCGTACCGCCCCGGCAGGACCCTGATCCATCGCATTCCGGCAGGTCCGAAGCTCGGACTGGTTGCCCTTTTCGGCATCGCGACGGTCACGGTGCCGGGCGACTGGTCGGCCCTCGGCTTCCTCGCATTCGCGCTGGGTCTTGCCCTGTGGGTTCGGATGCCTGTCCGAGCGACGCTTCGAGCGCTTCGGCCGTTGCTGCTGGTCATCGTTCTCGTCACGGCGTTCCAGGTCTGGCAGAAGGGATGGGCCACGGCAATCGACGTCGTCGCCGGATTGCTGGCGTCCGTCATCATCGCGCTGGTCTTTACCGCCACGACCAGCATCGACTCGATCCTCGACGCGATCACCCGCGGCCTCGGGCCGTTCCGCCGGATCGGCGTCAACCCCGAACGCGTCGCCCTGGCGTTCTCGCTGGTGCTGCGTGCGATCCCCGACATCTTCGACATCGCCCAAGAGACCCGGGCGGCCGCCAAGGCGCGGGGCCTCGACCGAAGTCCCCGCGCCCTGCTGGTGCCGATGGCGCTGCGCACGGTCGCCCGCGCCTACGAGACCGGTGACGCCCTCGCCGCCCGCGGACTCGGCGACGACTGAGCCGGCGGTCTAACGTGGCGGCGTGGACGGTGTTCGTACGGCGATCGTGGTGGCCGCAATTCTCGGCGCCCTCATCGTCGTGCCGTTGTGGTGGTTCGCCCGCAAACGCCTGCTCGGCAGCCAGGCCGAGCGGGCCACATTTCGTACGCTCCATGCCGCCAACCGAGCCGCCGCACCGCTACGAGACGGCCTGACCGAGGCGTCGGCCGAGAAGGCCCTGCGATCTCTGCGGTCTCTGCTGTCCGCACCAGGGCTGGTGCTGAGCGATCGCCACGGGATCCTCGGCTGGGAGGGCGCCGGTGGCCATCACCGCGACACCGCCCTCATCGCGTCCGCCACGACGATCGCCGAGGGCACGACCCGGGTCGATCGGATCAAGTGTCCGGACGTCGACTGCGGCCTTCGGCACGTCATCACCGCTCCGCTGACGATCGACGGTGACGTGGCTGGGACCCTCCAGGCGCTGGTGCCGATGGCCGGTGCCGGCGTCATCCGTGCCACGAATGAAGTGTCCGACTGGGTCTCGGGTCAACTCGAGCTCTCCGCGATGGATCAGGACCGCTCCCGGCTGGCCGAGGCCGAGCTGCGGGCACTCCGTGCCCAGATCTCACCGCACTTCATCTACAACTCACTGTCGACGATCGCCTCGTTCGTACGCACCGATCCGGCTCAGGCGCGAGATCTGTTGCTCGAGTTCGCCGATTTCACCCGCTATTCGTTCCGGCGGCACGGTGCCTACGCGACGCTGGCCGATGAGCTGCGGTCGATCGAGCGTTACCTCACCCTTGAGCGCGCGCGCTTCGGCGACAAGCTCCACGTGACGCTGCGGGTCGCACCCGAGGCGCTGCCCGTGACGGTGCCCTATCTGTCGCTTCAGCCACTCGTCGAGAACGCCGTGCAGCACGGACTCGAGCCCAAGACCACGACGGGGCACCTGACGATCAGTGCCGAGGACGCTGGACAGAACGTCGTCATCACTATCGAGGACGATGGCGTCGGCGAGGCACCCGAGACCGTGCAACGCGCGCTCAACGGCGATGGCGAAGCCGATTCGATCGGGCTGGGCAATGTCGACGAGCGGATGCGTACGACGTTCGGTGACTCCTACGGCCTGGTGGTCGAAACTGCTGTGGGCGCAGGCACAAAAGTCACCATGACCGTGCCGAAATTTGCCCCTCGCGCACATCCGTCGACTGAGCCGGCCTGACGTATCGTGACGCCCATGCCAGCACTCCGCGTACTCGTCGCCGACGACGAGGCTCCGGCGCGGGCCGAGCTGGGATTTCTGCTTCGTGAGGACGACCGCATCACCTCGGTCGTCGAGGCGGCATCCGGCGTCGAGGCCCTGATGCTCCTCGAGCAGCAGGAGATCGACGCGGTGTTCCTCGACATCGCGATGCCGGGGTTCTCCGGGCTCGAGCTGGCCCGGGTGCTCTCGAAGTTCGAACACCCGCCGGCGATCGTGTTCGTCACGGCGCATCACGAGCATGCCGTCGAAGCCTTCGAGATCAATGTCGTCGACTATCTCCTCAAGCCGGTGCGCTCAGACAGAGCCCGTGAGTCCGTTCGCCGCATTCTCGCGGCGGATGAGTCCGTTGCGCCGGCCGAGGACGAGACGATCGCAGTCGAGCTCGGCGGCGTCACGCGCTTCATCCCGCGGAGCAGCGTCCGGTATGTCGAGGCGCAGGGCGACTACGTACGCCTGCACACCGACGATGGCGGGCACCTGCTGCGCGTCCCGCTGGCAACCCTCGAAGTCCAGTGGGCCGACACCGGCTTCATCCGCATCCACCGCAGGTTCCTGGTCGGCTCGCACCACATCACCGAGGTACGCCAGGACGGCAGCCGGTGCACGGTGGTCGTGGGCGGCGTCGAGCTCGACGTCAGCCGCCGCCACGCGCGTGATCTCAAGGATCTGCTGATCCGCAGCGCGACACCGATCGCCCACGCCAGGCCGGGCCAGTGATCGACGAACCACCTGCACGGGTGCGTATCCAGCACCAGGACAAGGCCCGGCGCACGCGCCTCGACATGACCGACGAGATCGACTCCCAGACCGCACTGGGTGAGGCCCTGGTCGACTCGCTGATCCGCGCACAGTTCCGGCTGGCGATCGTGATCGTGCTCATCGTCGCGCTGACCCTTGGCGCGCTGCCGATGGCCTTCCGTTTCGTCCCGTCGGTAGCCGAGGCCCACATCGCCGGCATCCCGTTGCCATGGCTCCTGCTCGGCTTCCTGGCCTACCCCCTCCTTCTCGTCCTGGGGTGGTACTTCGTGGTGCACGCCGAGCGCAATGAGGCGACCTTCATCGACCTGCTCGACCAATCATGAATGTCGCGGCCGGCGTCACCGCGGTCGTCGCCGTCTCCCTCGCCACGCTGGTGATCGGGGCATTTGGACTGCGGGTCTCGCGGACGACAAGTGACTTCTACGTCGCCTCGCGCTCGGTGCGGCCGCTGGTCAACGCCTCGGCGATCAGCGGCGAATACCTCTCGGCCGCCTCGTTCCTCGGTGTTGCCGGGCTCGTGCTGGCTCACGGCGTCGACGCCCTGTGGTTCCCGGTCGGATGGACAGCCGGCTATCTGATCCTGCTGGTGTTCGTCGCGGCACCGCTGCGACGCTCCGGGGCATACACACTGGCGGACTTCGCCCAGCTGCGGCTGGAGTCACGGTCGGCGCGACTCGTGGCGAGCTCATTGGTCGTCGTGATCGGCGTGCTCTATCTGCTCCCTCAGTTCCAGGGCGCCGGCCTGACGCTGCGCACCTTGGTCGGTGCCCCGACCTGGGTCGGCGGCGCGGTCGTCGCGCTCGTCGTGAGCACGATCGTGCTGTCCGGCGGGATGCGGTCGATCACGATCGTCCAGGCATTCCAGTACTGGCTGAAGTTCACGATGCTGCTGCTCCCGATCTTCCTGTTCCTGCACCACTGGCGCGGGGACGGATCACCACACGTCTCGCACGTGCACCTCTCTGACTGGGTCGAACCGCTCAACGGCCCGCACGCGATGTACCTGACGTACTCGCTGATCCTTGCGACCTTCCTCGGCACGATGGGTCTGCCGCACGTCGTCGTGCGCTTCTATACCAACACCGACGGCCGCGCCGCACGACGCACGACACTCGGGGTGCTGGGTCTGCTCGGTCTGTTCTATCTGCTGCCGACGCTGTACGGCGTGCTCGGTCGCATCTACGCGTACGACCTGGTGCGTACCGGCCGCACTGACTCGGTCGTGCTCGCACTGCCGGCCTCGATGCTGCACGGTGCCACCGCCGACCTGGGTGCTGCCCTGCTCGGCGCCGGGGCGTTCGCGGCCTTCCTGTCGACATCGTCGGGTCTCGTCGTCTCGATCGCCGGCGTCATCAGCCAGGATCTGCTCGCCGGACGGGTCATTGGCGTCCGGGCATTCCGCTGGGCAACCGGGCTCGCCGTCGCGGTGACTCTCGTGCTCGCGGTCGCCACCAGCGGGCTCCCGGTGGCCCGGGCGGTCGAGCTGGCGTTCGCGGTCGCCGCCTCGACCTTCTTCCCCCTGCTGCTCCTCGGCATCTGGTGGAAGGGACTCACCCCGCCGGGCGCGATTGCAGGGCTCGTGGTCGGCGGTGGTCTGTCCGCCAGCGCGGTGATCGCCACCCTTGCGGGCTACACCGGGACCGGGTGGGGTGGCGCGCTGATCGCTCAGCCCGCCGCGTGGACCGTGCCGGCCGCGCTGCTCACGATGATCGCCGTCTCTCTCGCGACTCCTCGGCAGCGCCCACCCAATGTCGTGCGAACCATGGTGCGACTGCACGCTCCCGAGCACGTCGACGTCGACCGCGGATCGTATGACCCCGAGTCATCTCGCTGAATCCGGCCAACCGCTCATCGGCCGAAAACGACCGCTCATCGCAGCAAAAATGACCACCTGACGATGATGTGACGCCAGTCACAGATTGCGGTTCGCCAGCCCTTCCAACCGGGGCTACGAGCCCCGAAGACTGGCGCCTGCAGGCACCCTCCAACGTGCCCACGACACCCACAGGAGATATCCATGTCGATCGTCGAAACTCCCGCTCGGGGAGCCCACATCGCCGACCCGGGTCCGCTCGGGCTGGCGGCATTTGCGCTGACCACCTTCGTGCTCAGCCTCGTCAACTCCAACATCCTCCATGCACCCGTCGAACCCGTCGTGTTCGGTCTGGCGCTGGCCTACGGAGGAATCGTCCAGGCCATCGCAGGCATCTGGGAGTTCACCAAGGGCAATGTCTTCGGCGCCACCGCCTTCCTCTCGTTCGGTGCGTTCTGGGTGTCGTTCTGGTACCTCACCGGCCACACCGACCTGTCGGGTGGCGGCAAGGAGCTGCACCAGGGCATCGGCGCATTCCTGCTTGGCTGGGCCATCTTCACCGCCATCATGACGATCGGTGCGACCCGCGTGACGAATGTCGTACTGACCGTCTTCGTGCTGCTGACGATCACGTTCTTCCTCCTCTCGTTCGGCGAGTTCTGGGAGAAGGCGACCATCACGCACTGGGGTGGCTACTTCGGGCTCGCGACGGCAGCGGCGGCCTGGTACGGAACCCTTGCCGGCGTCACGAACTCGACGTACAAGGACACCGTCGTCCCGGTCGGTCCGAGGGCCTGACCGCAGACCGATGACGCCAGGGCGCACCTCTTCGCGCCCTGGCGTCATCGGCGCAACCTCCCCGCAACCCCTGCTTTGGCATGAATGTGTCGTGGGACACAATGCAAAGACGTCTACTTAGGAGCCACCGTGACTGACGACGCGATCAGCAATCTCGCGAATGAAACCCGACACTTCGATCCACCGGCCGACTTTGCCGCCCATGCCAATGCGACCGCGAGCGCATACGACGAGGCCAAGGCCGACCGCCTGGGCTATTGGGCCAAGGAGGCCGAGCGCATCAGCTGGGCCACCCCGTTCACCGAGGTGCTCGACTGGTCAAACCCGCCGTTCGCCAAGTGGTTCATCGGCGGCAAGCTCAACGCGTCCTACAACTGCGTCGACCGCCACGTCGAGGCCGGCAATGGCGACAAGGTGGCGTTCCACTGGGTCGGCGAGCCCGCCGACGACACCCGCGACATCACCTTCGGGGAGATGAAGGATCAGGTCTCCCAGGCGGCCAACGCGCTGATCGACCTCGGCGTCAAGACCGGCGACCGCATCGCGATCTACATGCCGATGATCCCAGAGGCCGTTGTCGCGATGCTCGCCTGCGCCCGACTCGGCGCGCCCCACACGGTCGTCTTCGGTGGCTTCTCCGCTGACGCCCTGTCGTCCCGCATCATCGACTGCGACGCTCGCATTGTGATCACGTCTGACGGTGGCTACCGTCGCGGTGCTCCAGCGGCCCTCAAGCCGGCCGTCGACGAGGCGCTGCTCAAGTGCCCCGACGTGCGCAATGTGCTCGTCGTGCGCCGCACCGGCCAGGACGTCGAGTGGAACGACGACAAGGACGTGTGGTGGCACGACATCGTCGACAAGGCCTCGACCGACCACACCCCCGAGGCATTCGACGCCGAGCACCCGCTCTACGTGATGTACACGTCGGGCACGACCGGCAAGCCCAAGGGCATCCTGCACACCACGGGCGGCTACCTCGTCGGCGCGACCTCGACCCACTACAACGTGTTCGACGTCAAGCCCGAGACCGATGTCTACTGGTGCTCCGCCGACATCGGCTGGGTCACCGGGCACTCGTACATCGTCTACGGACCGATGGCCAATGGCGTCACCCAGGTGATGTACGAAGGCACGCCCGACACCCCGCACAAGGGCCGCTGGTGGGAGATCATCCAGGACAAGAAGGTCACGCAGTTCTACACCGCACCGACCGCTATCCGTACGTTCATGAAGTGGGGCGACGAGATCCCCGCCAAGTTCGACCTGAGCTCTCTGCGACTGCTCGGATCGGTCGGGGAGTCGATCAACCCCGAGGCCTACATGTGGTACCGCAAGGCGATCGGTGGCGACCGCTGCCCGATCGTCGACACCTGGTGGCAGACCGAGACGGGTCAGATCATGATCAGCCCGTTGCCCGGCGTGACCTCCGGCAAGCCCGGCTCGGCCATGACGGCGCTCCCCGGCATCAGCGCCGATGTGCTCGATGACGCTGGCGACCCGGTGCCCAATGGTTCGGGCGGCTATCTCGTGCTCACCGAGCCATGGCCCGCGATGCTTCGTACGCTGTGGGGGGACGATGAGCGCTTCAAGGAGACCTACTGGTCGCGCTTCCCCGGCAAGTACTTCGCAGGTGACGGTGCCAAGAAGGACAATGACGGCGACATCTGGCTGATGGGCCGCGTCGACGATGTCATGAACGTCTCTGGCCACCGCCTGTCGACGATCGAGATCGAGTCGGCGCTGGTGTCGCATCCCAAGGTGGCCGAGGCCGCAGTCGTCGGAGCCACCGACGACATGACCGGCCAGGCGCCAGTCGCGTTCGTCATCCTGCGCGAGTCGGCCGGCGATGGCGGAGCCGATGTCATCAAGGAGCTCCGCGACCACGTGGCGAAGGAGATCGGGGCGATCGCGAAGCCCAAGAAGGTTCTGATCGTGGCCGAGCTGCCGAAGACCCGTTCTGGCAAGATCATGCGCCGCCTGCTCCGCGACGTGGCCGAGAACCGCGAGGTCGGAGATGCCACCACACTGGCCGACTCGACCGTCATGGATCTCATCTCGACTGGCATGAGCACGGCGAAGGACGAAGACTGACGTCCCACTGACAGGTGAGTGACGGTTCGCGTTCAGGTTGTGGTCATGTAGTCCGTCGAGACTGGACACATGGCCACAACCACCACGAGCCACGCCCCGCGGACAGACCGCGTACGCACCGACATCTTGGTCGGCGCGAGCCTGATTGCTGTCGCGACGCTCGGTCGCCTGCTCTGGCTGGCGTCCGATGCGGGTCTGTTGGACACATTCGGCACCCGCTGACCTGCGCAGCGCCGCGACTCACTTGTAGGGTCGGGTCATGAGCACTGCGAACGACGACCCGACCATCGGACGGCTGGTGGCTGACGCCAGCCGCGACATCTCGGCGCTCGTCCAGTCGGAGATCGCGCTCGCGAAGTCGGAGCTCAAGGTCAGCGCCAAGGCCGGCGGTATCGCGGTCGCGATGTTCCTCGTCGCCGGCTTCATCGGGCTGCTCGTCATCATCCTGGCGTCGATCACGATCGCGTACTTCATCACGATGACCGGGCTCGACCCGGCGTGGGCATTCCTGATCGTCACGGGCTTCTACGTGCTGCTCGCCGTGGCTCTGGTCGTGATCGGCTACGTCAAGATCAAGAAGGTACGCGCGCCGACCCAGACGATCGCGACCGCCAAGGAGATCCCCGCAGCCCTGAAGGGTCAGCGCTGAGCCTGGCCGCCCGGCTTCAGGCCTGAGGCGACGGCCGACCTGAGGCCGTCCGGAGCAACACCCCCGCCGCGAGGGCGACAGCACCGCCGATCGCGATCCACAGCAGCCACGTGCCCAGTGAGTCGGAGGCCCGGTCGGCCAACAGCTTCTGGAGCGTACGCGCGAAGGGCGAAGGCGCCTCCGTCCGGTCGAGGATGCTTGGTACGAGGTGGCTCGATGCCAGCCGCAGGACGCCGGCCACCACGATGGCGCCTACCCCGAGCCAGACCAGCACGTTGGAGCGCCGTTTGGCGAAGATCAGCGCACCGAGTGCCGCCACGGCAATCACGATGAGTCCGATACGGCTTCGATGAGGCGTCGCCTTGACCTGGTCGATCGCCCCGCTCTCCGGACCGGCGTTGACCGCGACGATCAGACTGCCATTGATCGTCGGCAGGGTGACCGGGAGGTTCACCACGTGCGTCACGGTGAAGGTGGCCAACGGCCCGACGTCGACCGCGAGGCGATCCTGTTTGGCGTCCTGACCGAAGACCAGGCGGTGTGACCGGCGCTGCGTCTCCTCCCAGGCCTTGGTGTATCCCGGCGCGTTGGACGCAGTGCGGGAGGCCCGGGTGATGGCGACGGCCGCGGCCGGCTGCACCGCCGACGGCAGGTGATACTCGCGTACGAGCTCATCACTCAGATAGGCCGCGAAGGCGCTCTGCAGCTCATGGTCCGACCCGAGCGGCGCGCTGAAGCTGACGTAGCCGTCCTCGTCGGCGACATGGGTCGCGACCCAGGCCATCGGCACGGTCACCAGGGCTGCGATCACGGCGATCAGGATGCAGCCCATCGCGATCAGTCGTCTCATTGGGGATACCTGCGTCCGGTTGGTGGGGAGATCATGCGCATTTGCCGGTGGAGACCCTCGACGTTGCCGTGCTGCCGACCCTGGCGTCGCCGGCGACCTGCCCGGCAGTGAGGGCGTAGCCGGTCGATGAGTCAGTGACGGAGGCCGCGAAGATCACCCCGTAGACCTTGCCACCCTCCGACACCAACGGCCCGCCGGAGTTGCCCGAGCGTACGAGTCCACGCACCGAGAACGTCTTGCGCACGACCTGACCTCGGTCGTAGATGTCGGGGCTCCGCAGGCTCATCACGCTACGGATGCGGGCCGCGCGCGCGTCGAACGGACCGTTCTGCGGATATCCCAGGATCGCGGCGGCATCTCCCGATGTGCCCGACTCGTCGAATTTCAGCGGCGCGATGTTGAGCCCGTCCACGGCCAACACCGCAACATCGAGCTTGGAGTCGAATAACACGACCCGAGCCTGGGTGCGTACGCCGCCGATCACGACGAACGGATTCGCGACACCGGCGACGACGTGGGCGTTGGTGAGCACGCGATCGGTTGCGTAGACGAAGCCCGAGCCTTCGATTCCGCGCTGGCAGGACGCCTGACCGATGACCTTGACGACGCTGTGCGCGGCCTCGACGACGCTGGGCTTTGCGAGCGTTGCGGCATCGGGAGGTGCGACCGCGGTGATCTTCTCGTTCTCGAACGGGTCGATGTAGCGCGGGAACAGATTGGCGTCGAGCACCTCGTTGAACGACCGCAGCACCGAGGTCGCCTGTGACGGCATCACCTTGTCGACGTGATCGAGGATCGTCGAGTCACGTGAGGCGGTGGAGAGGTAGGGGATCGTGGTGCCGCTGACCGAGTAGCCCAGAGCCCATGCAGCGCACAGCACTGCCACGATGCTCAGCAGGCTGCCGGCGATCGCGTCGACCCAGCGGAGGGGACGCCAACGCAGCCCATCACGCAGATCGGTGCCGACGTACGTGCCGATGCCCTGGCCGATCGCGGCCGCGCCGATCACGAGACCCAGCGCGAGCAGGGAGCTGGTGAGTGTGGGCGTGTGGCCCGAGAGGAACTTCGGCACGATCGCCACGGCGAGAAGCCCGCCGATCAGCAGACCGAGCGTGGCGATCAGGTTGACCACGAAGCCTTGGTAGTAGCCGGAGATGGCGTACGCGATGAGGATCAGCGCGATCAGGAAGTCGAGTGAGTTCACAGCAGCTCCGGCAGCGGTCGGGTGACGCTGTCGTCCCAAGGCTTCTCCCAGCCCAGACGCTCGAACAGTCGCGAGATCACGCCGGCGGTGAATCCCCAGAGCGGCACCTCGCTGCCGACCTCGAACGCCGGGCCACGCCAGCCGTTCGGGTGCTCGACGCTGAACCGGTTGGCCGGGTCGAGAAGTTGGCCGATCGGGTGATGGATGATGCCGTGCACCTCGGCTGCATCGATCGGATGCAGCTGCTGCGGTTCTCGCCAGTAGCCCAGTACCGGAGTGACCGCGAAGTTGCTCGGCGGCAGCCACAGGGTGGGCAGGATGCCGAAGACCTCGACCGAGGCGGGATCGAGCCCGACCTCTTCCTGGGCCTCTCGGAGTGCCGTGGCAACCGCATCGGCGTCCTCAGGATCGGATGCTCCGCCAGGGAAAGAGATCTGGCCGGCATGGTTGCGGAGCGTGGTGGCGCGCTCGGTGAGCAGCAGCTCATGGCCATCGACACCGTCGGCAAACAGGATGAGTACGGCGGCCGGTCGAGCATCGGCGGGCGGATGCGGGAACCGAGGAGCCAGCTGCTCGGCCTCGACCGAGCCGGCTAGCTCTGCCATCGGGCGGAGCCATTCCGGAACGTTCTCGCTCATGACTTCACCCCCAGATGAGTACGTATCGCGGCCGTCGGGTCGGCGTATGTGCGGAAC
>JAOPXO010000091.1 GCA_025965115.1 Aeromicrobium sp. | reverse complement strand
CCCCCCTAGAGCCAGGCGATCAGCTTGGCGACCCGTTCGTCGGTGTACTTGAACGGGTCCTTGCAGAGGACGGTGCGCTGGGCCTGGTCGTTGAGCTTGAGGTGCACCCAGTCCACGGTGTAGTCGCGCTTGCGCTCCTTGGCCCGTTTGATGAACTCGCCGCGCAGGCGGGCCCGAGTGGTCTGCGGCGGCACGTCGACGGCGGTGTCGATGTCCTCGTCGGTGCACATCCGCTCGATCATGCCGCGGTCCTGCATCTTGTAGAACGGGCTGCGCGCCCGGCTGACGTCGTGGTACTGCAGGTCGAGCAGCTGCACCTGGGCGTGTCCGAGGGGCAGATCGTGCTTGGCCCGGTAGGCCTCGATCAGCTTGTGCTTGATCACCCAGTCGACCTCGCGGTCGAGCTTCAGCGGATCGTTCTCGATCGTCGAGATGCAGTGCTCCCACATCTCGAGCGCCTTCTGCTCCATCGGGGGGAAGCCCTTGGTCTCGGCGTAGCGCAGGGCCCGGTCGAGGTACTCGCGCTGGATGTCGAGCGCGCTGACCTCGCGGCCATTGGCCAGCTTCACCGTGCGCCGGCAGGTCATGTCGTGGCTGATCTCGCGGATCGCGCGGATCGGGTTCTCCAGCGTCATGTCGCGCAACACGACCTGGGGATCCTCCACCATCCGCAGCATGCACGCCGCCGCGCCGACCTTCACGAACGTGGTGTACTCGCTCATGTTCGAATCGCCGACGATCACGTGCAGCCGGCGGTACTTCTCGGCGTCGGCGTGTGGTTCGTCGCGGGTGTTGATGATCGGGCGGCTCCGCGTGGTGGCCGACGAAACGCCCTCCCAGATGTGCTCGGCGCGCTGGGCGATGGAGTACACCGGGCCGCGCGCGGTCTGGAGCACCTTGCCGGCACCGGTGTAGATCTGGCGGCTGACGAGGAACGGGATCAGCACCTCGGCGTAGTGGCCGAGATCATCGCGGCGGCTGGTGAGGTAGTTCTCGTGGCAGCCATAGCTGTTGCCGGCTGAGTCGGTGTTGTTCTTGAACAGGTAGATCGTGCCGCGGATGCCCTCCTCGCGCAGTCGCTGCTCGGCGGACTCGACCAGGCTCTCCAGGATCCGCTCGCCGGCCTTGTCGTGCACGACGAGGTCGTACAGCGAGTCACACTCCGGCGTCGCGTACTCGGGATGCGACCCGACATCGAGGTAGAGGCGCGCCCCGTTCTGCAGGAACACGTTGCTGCTCCGGCCCCAGCTCACGACCCGGCGGAACAGGTACCTGGCGACCTCGTCTGGGCTCAGCCGCCGCTGGCCGCGCAATGTGCAGGTGACGCCGTATTCGTTCTCGAGCCCGAAGATGCGCCGCTCCATGCGCGTCAACCTACTGCCATCCTCGACGCAGCGCATGGACATCCCCGGATGGTGTCCGACGCGCCTCCGAGCGCAACTCAGGTGTATCCGCCGGCTGTCGACCGGCGAATGCAACAGCGTCTGCGTCTCACAGCCGAACCCAGCAGAACCCTGGTGCATTTGCCGGCTGTCGACCGGCGAATGCAACAGCGTCCGTGTCTCACAGCCGACTGCATCGCGGCCGGGTGCGTCAGCGCTTCCAGCGGAAGCGCAGTGACTCGCCGGGGCGGGCCTGGGCCACTCGCCCGAGATCGGCCGGATCGACGACGGCGATCACCGGATATCCACCCGTGACGCCGTGATCGGCGAGGAAGATGAGCGGCTGGCCGTCGTTCGGCACCTGCACCGCACCCTCGACGATGCCTTCCGATGGCAGCTCGTCGAGCACGGCGCGCTCGAGCGTGTTGCCCGACAGACGTGTGCCGATCCGGTTGCTGGTGCCGAGCACCTCGTACGGACCCGATACGAGCGCGCCGTGAGCGACCGGGGTGAACCAGTGGTGCCGCGGACCGGGCCAGAGTGTGATCGGCGAGGCGTCGGCGAGTGGCGCGGGGGCCAGCTCGGTCGGCAGCTGGGTGCCGGGATCCGGACCGATGCCGAGTTGATCCCCGGCGGCGAGCGGCGCACGCCCCAACCCGCTCAGCAGATCCGTGCTCCGCGAACCCATCACCGCTTCGGCATCGATGCCGCCGCGCACGGCGAAGTACGTCCGCAACCCGGACCGGGGCGCGCCGAGCACGAGCTCGGTTCCGGCTGCGACCGCGAATGGCTGGCGGTGACCCAGCCCGTGCTCGGGCGTGGTCGCCGCCGGGCACTCGGCCCCGGCGAGCGCGACGTACGCGGCTGCGCGGAACAGGATTCGCAGTCCGCCGAACGTGCACTCGAGCGTCGCAGCATCCGCCGGGTTGCCGACGAGCCGGTTGGCAAGTTGGTGGGCCGATCGGTCCGCAGCACCGCTCGCGCCGACACCCAGATGCGCCCAGCCCGGCCGGCCGAGGTCCTGGATCGTACAGAGCGGTCCGGGCGCCACGATCTCGATCCCAGAGAAGTGGTGCATCGTCAGCCGTCGACCGGTACGAACCGGACGGTGTCGCCGGGCTCGATGAACGACGGCCGGGCGCGGGACGAGTCCCACATCGCCACTGTCGCCCGGCCGAGGAGGTGCCACCCGCCCGGCGAAGCCGTCGGGTACACGCCGGTGAAGTCGGCGCCGATCGCCACCGAGCCGCCGGGTACGCGCGCTCTCGGGTTCAGGCGGCGGGGCAACCGCAGCACGGGCGGGAGACCGGTGAGGTAGGCGAACCCGGGCACGAAGCCGCAGAAGGCTGCGTCGTAGACCGTCGTGCTGTGCAGCTCGATCAACTCACTGACCGACGCGCCGATGGACTCGGCGACGGAGTCCAGATCGTCGCCGTCGTACACCGTCGGCACCTCGACCAGGACGCCGGAACGCTCGATCCCCACACCGGGTTCGAAGCCGCTCACCGACCCTCGCACTGACGCGAGCTGACCGGCGGACGCGCACGTGACGAGCACGGTCCTCGCGGCCGGAACGAGATCGATCACGCCGGACAGGTGGGCCCGGCGCAGATGGGCAGCGAGCTGTGCCGCAGCGTCGGTGTCCGCGACCTCGATCATGACCGCGGTCGGACCGCACGGCAGGAACCGAGGCTCCATCACATGAAGGATCGAACGGTGATGCCGGATTCCTCGAGCGCGGCCCGAACGGCGGCCGCGATGTGCACCGAGCCGGGGGTGTCGCCGTGCACGCACAACGATTCAGCGCCGACGTCGATGTCGATGCCGTCGATGGTCGTGACCGTTCCGTCGCGCACCATCCGCACCGTGCGGGCCGTGATGACCTCGACATCGTGCAGGACCGACCCCTCAAGACGGCGAGAGACGAGGCTGCCGTCGGCGTTGTAGGCGCGGTCGATGAATGCCTCAGCGACGGGACGCAGACCCGCTTCGGCGGCGATGCGCAGGGCGGCAGAGCCCGGCAAGCCGAGCATCGGCAGCTCGGCCACGGCGACGATCCCGTCGACAACGGCCTTGGCCTGGACGACGTCGTTGGCCATCGTGTTGTAGAGCGCTCCGTGCGGCTTCACGTACGAGACGTAGGTGCCTGCCGAGGCTGCGAACGCGGCGAGCGCGCCGATCTGGTAGGTGACCGCATCGCGCAGCTCGCCAGGATCAATGTCCATCGGGCGGCGCCCGAAGCCGGCGAGATCCGGATAGGACACGTGCGCGCCGATGGTGACCCCGCGAGCAACAGCCGACTGGCACATCCGGCGCATGATCGACGGATCGCCGGCATGGAACCCGCACGCCACGTTCGCGCTCGACACGACGTCCAGGAGCGCGTCGTCGTCGGTCATCGTCCAGAGCCCGAGGCCCTCGCCGAGATCGCTGTTGATGTCGACGGTGTCCATCTCGCCGCGCTCGACTGTCAGCCGGCGAGGTGGGTGGCGACGTCTTCGTCGGACAGGCGCTGGAAGCAGCGCCGACCGTTGGAACGCGACAGCACGGCGATCTCGAGATCGTCGGCGGTGAGCGTGCGCTCCGGGCCGGCGAGAGCCGCGACGGCAGCCCGAACAGCTGCGCCGAGATCGAGCCCCTCCGACCACGATTCGTTGAGCCGGCCGGACATCGCGTCGGCGTCGCCGCCCAGCACGCTGAACCGGCGCTCGTCGAACACCGTTCCGTCGTAGAGGATGTGGAACAACTGGTCGCCGTCTGGTTCGTGGGACACCTCGGCGACGAGGATCTCCACCTCCATCGGCTTCATCTCGTGGGTGAAGATCTGCCCGAGCATCTGCGCGTAGCTGTTGGCCAGGCTGCGTGCATCCACATCGTCGCGGCTGTACTGGTAGCCCTTGAGATCGGCGGCCCGCACGCCGGCGACGCGCAGTTGGTCGTACTCGTTGTACTTGCCGATGCCGGCGAAGGCGATGCGGTCGTAGATCTCGCTGACCTTGCGAAGGGTGTTCGACGGGTTCTCGGCGACGAGCGCGATGCCGTCGGCGTAACGCAGCGCAACGGCGGCGCGGCCCCTGGCGATGCCCTTGCGCGCGTAGTCCGCGCGGTCCTTCATGACCTGTTCTGGCGCGACGTAGAACGGCATGCTC
>JAOPXO010000077.1 GCA_025965115.1 Aeromicrobium sp. | reverse complement strand
CCGCGACGCCGGCAACAACAAAGGGGGCCGCGAGTACCTCCCCGTTGACCTCATAGCCGACGACCGATGTCGACAGCACCGCAGCGGCTACCGCAGCCCAGCGTGCGGCCTGGACGCCACCGATCAGTCCGGCCACCCGCGCACAGCCGAGGACCAGTGCCGCCACGGCGAGGCAGCCGATCAGTCGCAGCGCAGTCAACCCACCGGCGGATGCGGCGATCCGGAAGATCGTGATGAGCAGTGGCGGGCGGTCGACCCAGTAGTTGCCGTACAACGAGGTGCCGGCGCCGTTCCAGTGCTGTCCGACGATCAGGAATCCGGCCTCGTCGGGTCCGGGGGCGTGGCCGATGAACGGGATGCGGCAGGCCACCGCCACCGCAACGGATGCGGCGATCGTCCAGTCCGGCAGGGTGCGCGTACGAGCCGAGACCGGTCTACGGCCCACGGGGCGCACCAAGGTTGCCATGCAATCAGGTTGCGTTCGACAACCTGAACAAGACCTGACTAGGTGTTGCCAGAATACGATCGGCGCTGGGGTCATGGTGCACGATTGCCAGATGGTCACTGTTGGCATCTGCGAGGACGATGAGTCCGTACGTCGTGTGCTGACCGATGGCCTCAAGATGAACGGCCACGACGTCGTCATCGCACGCAATGGCACGGAGGCGGTGGCCAACTTCGGTCCGACCAGCGGGGTGGACGTGCTGATCGTCGACATCGGACTTCCCGACTCTGATGGCCGCGATGTCTGCCAGTCATTGCGAGCCAGCGGGCAGCACGCGCCGGTGCTGTTCCTGACCGCTCTGGATGGGGTGCATGACAGGGTCGCGGGTTTCCACGCCGGCGGCGACGACTACGTGATCAAGCCATTTGCGATCTCGGAGGTGCTCGTACGCGTGGCGGCGCTGCACAGGCGCAGCCGACCGTTGCCCAAGACGGTCAGCGGCCTCCAGCTCGACCCCGATCGCCTGTCGGTCAGGGTCGGCGGCTCGGAGGTGACCCTGACTCCGACAGAGTTTCGACTGTTGGCTGCGATCGCCGCAGCGCCGGACGCGGTGGTGAGGCGTCGGGCCGCAGTCGCGGCAGCATGGCCGGAGGGCGCAATCGTCAACGAGAACACGATCGACTCCTACATCCGCCGACTGCGCGTCAAGCTTGCTGCGGTGGGGTCGCCGGTCGAGATCACGACCGTCCGCGGCGTCGGGTTCACCCTGCGATGAGGGCACCGGGTCGCACCCTTCGCGCCCGCATCGTGTGGACCACGGCGATCGTCTCGGCGATCGCGATGACCGCGATGATCGGCACCGTCCTGCTCGTCCTGTCGGCCCTTGAGAGCAACAACATCGACGCCCGGCTTCACGATCAGATCGCCGCGATCTCCACGACGTTGTCGGTCGGACCCGACGGAGCCGTGCGAGCGGCCGAGACACCGGACGACACGATTGACGACACGACCTGGATCTATCGAATCAACGGGGATCTGGTCGAAGGCCCTGAACGAGGTGAGCGCGTCCAGAGCGTCGCCCGCCAGCTGTCCGACGTGGCGAAAGAGACCAGGATCCGGCGCGGCGATCGGGTCTTCCTGGCAAGACCGGTCGTGCACAAAGGACAGAAGATCGCCGTCGTGGTGGTCACCGCGTCGCTCGATCCCTACGAGGCGACCCGCACGATCATCATCGCCGGGCTCATCGCAGTCGGAGCCGCGGTCACTGCGGGATCGGCCGCCCTCGCGGCGTGGGCGGTGCGGAGAACGCTCATTCCGGTCGAGTCGATGGCCGCGCGTGCCGAGGACTGGAGCGAGCACGATCTCGACGCCAGGTTCGACGACACCGGCACGGAGGATGAATTCGCCGTGCTCGGGCGCACCCTCAACCTGCTGCTCGATCGCGTGGCCGGCGCATTGCGCAATGAGCAGCAGCTCACCTCCGAACTGGCCCACGAGCTGCGTACGCCACTCACGGCGATCCGCGGCGAGGCCGAGCTCGCACTCATGAAGCACCCCGACGCCGACTCGGCTGAGCGATTCCAGCGAGTCGTAGCCCTGTCGGACCGGATGAGCAGCACGATCACCGCGCTCCTGGCCATCGCACGCGGCAGCGCCGGATCGACCGCCCGTACGACGGTCAGGGCTCTGGTGCTGGCGGCGCTTGACGACCGGCCACCCCATCCCAGCTTGAAGGTGACGACCGATCAGGTCACCGATGACGAGATCTCGGCACCGATCGATCTTGCTCTTCGCGCCCTCTCCCCCTTGGTCGACAACGCGTTCCAGCACGCTCATACGACGGTGACGTTTGCGATTGGCGTACACGCTCGACGGGTCGACATCACGATCAGCGACGACGGCGATGGTGTCGCCATCGCCGAGTCGGAGACGCTGTTCACCTCGGGCCACCGCGGCGTCGCAAGCGAAGGGTCCGGCCTCGGCCTGGCATTGTCGCGACGGGTCGCGCGCAGTCTCGGGGGGGATGTGGACCTGACTTCAGCTGTAGCCCCGACCAGCTTTACGCTGACTCTTCCCCGCTACTGAACGGTCAGGTTAGCGGCAGGTTGCCCGCCGCACAGTGAGAACATGACCCAAACTCCCGTGCTCGGGCTCGCGACAGCGGCGCTGACCGCAGCGGCCGCGACAACTGGAGTGCTGGTTCTGGCCGACGCAGGGCGCGAGCAAGACGGTGTCGCCCGGCTCGATCCGCACGTCGCCTCGGGTGTCGTCGACATCCGGACTGGTTCGCTAACTCATCTGGCTCATGCGCTGACTCTGCTGGGTAGTGAGCCGGTCGTCGGAACCCTTGCGGTATTGCTGTTCATCGCGCTGCTCGAGCGTCGAGGATTGAACTTCGCAATCATCGCTGCCGCGGCGATGTCGGTCTCGGTCGGGTTGACCGTCGGCGTCAAGCTCCTGGTGGGCCGTCCGCGGCCGGGCGCCGCCGACCGGCTCGGACCAGTCGATCACAGCTACTCATTTCCGTCCGGCCACACGCTGAACTCCACCGTGTTCCTCGGTCTGGCGGTCATCCTGCTGCTGCCGCTGATCCGTGGTCGCATCCGGCGGACCGCGACGGTGCTCGGCGGGACGTTGCTCGCCATCGCGATCGGGTGGAGTCGCGTCTACCTGGGCTACCACTGGACCACCGACGTGATCGCGTCATGGTTGCTCGCCGCCGCTGTCCTGGTGGTGGTGTACGCCACAACACTGCTTGCCCGCGACACGTCTGGTGACCCGCCCCGAACATCGCGTCGCATCGTCCACACAGCGCGGTCGGCATGACGATTGCCGTCCTCACTCCGTGGCTCGTGTCGCTCGGCCCAGCCGCATTCCTGCTCGTCATGGCGATCGTGTTCGCAGAGAGCGGGCTGCTGATCGGATTCTTCCTGCCTGGCGACTCGCTGCTCTTTCTCGCCGGCGCATTCGTCGCCTCCGGTGTCATCGATCTGCCGCTCTGGCTGCTCATGCTGGGTGTCGCGATCGCGGCGATCGCCGGGGATCAGGTCGGATACGTGATCGGTCGCCGGCTCGGTCCACGCGTCTTTTCGCGGCCCGACTCTCGGTTGTTCTCCCAATCCCATGCAGACTCCGCCAAACGCTTCTTCGAGCGGCATGGGTCGAAGGCAGTCATTCTCGCTCGGTTCGTGCCGGTCGTTCGTACCTTCGTGCCGGTGGTCGCGGGCATCGGACGTATGCCCCGGCGCCGCTTCACCGCCTACAACGTCATCGGCGGGGCGACCTGGTCGGCGCTCATCCTGGCGGCCGGCTTCTGGTTCGGCGGAATCGCCTTCGTCGCGGCACACATCGAGCTGATCACGATCGGCCTCGCCGGCCTCTCTGTGGTGCCGGCCCTCATCGCGTATGTCCGCAACCGGCGCCGACATAACCGCTTGAACGCTCAGATCGAGCACGATCGGGTTCCGATCGGGCCTTCGCTCCCATCGTCCTGACACGTGCGCTCGCGGGCCTCCGGCAATCAACGCTCTGGCGCCTTGCCTGCTCTGTGCACGCGACTGCGACATGCCCGCGGCGTAAGGGGCCGTCCACTGTTGCGCCACCCGCTCGGGTCAGATCACAGACCCGCAAAGGCCAGGGTGTGCAACGCAGACGGCCCACCTGCACAGATAGGCCCGCGCAGGTGGGCCGTCTTGCTCACGCTGGGTTCACTCGTCGCTGTGGTAGGCGAGTTCTGTGCGGTCTCGCTGGGTGATTGTCAGGAATACGACAGTTGCAGCGATGGTGCCCAGGAAGATCAGGCTGGTGCCCAACGTCCCGAGGCCCAGGCCACCGTCCTTCTTCGTCGATGCCAAGAAGTCACCGATGTTCGCACCCAACGGGCGGGTCAGGATGTACGCGATCCAGAAGGACAGAACCGGACCCGCACCGGCCTTCCAGGCAACCAGGACCGCGAGGATCAAGCCGAGCGGCAGCAGCACGGACTGCCCGGGGCTCCAACCGGTGAGCTCCAGCGTCCAGTCACCCGCAGCGGTACCCAGGGCGAAGGTGACCAGGACGGTGAGCCAGTAGAACGACTCACGCGGCGTTGTCACGATCGAGTGGATGGATAGGGTCCGCTCTCGGGCGTACCACACGCCGAAGACCACGGCGAGCAAGAGCGAGAAGCCGGTGGTGCTGATCCACAGTGGCACGTTGTGACCGTCGGTCAGGTTGTCGGTGACCAACGTGCCCACGACGCTGACCAGCACGACGACGAGCCAGTAGATCCCGGGGATGTATTGGCGCGCGCGGAATTGAGCAACTCCGGCGACGACCAACGCAGCGGTGAAGAGCAGCGTGGTGTTGGTCAAACCGAAGCCGAGGGTCTCGTTGATGTAGTCCGCGAAGCTCTCGCCGACGGTGGTGCAGAGGATTTTGATGATCCAGAAGTAGATGGTGACCTCAGGCACCTTGTTGAGCATCGTCGCTGTGAACTTGGCGCGTTGGGGAGTGGTGGTCATGCGTGTGCCTCCGGTTGGATCGTGGTCACGGGAAGGTCATGGTGCTTGAGTCGGGCCTGCAGGTCTTGGTGGAGCCAGCGCGCAATCGTGTGGGTCGTGACGGAGAGGATGATCTCGTCGATCGGCTCGTTGAAGATCACGTCCTCGATCGCGTCCATCGGATCGTGACGGACTGACACCGTGCCGATGACCTTGCCGCCGGCAGCGACCTCGATCTGGGGCAGGGCAGCGTGCAGCGTCAGTTCCGCTTCGGCCGCCTTCGCGTGACGTTCGGGGTGGAGCATGTGAATCTCCGCAGGGGCGGGATTTGTCACGACGACTCTGAATTGGGTCGGGCCCTCGCTCGCGCGCTTCTGGATCGTCGCCAAGAGGGCAGGCGTCAATGCCGCCGACTCCTCAAGGATCAGAATCCGCTTGACTGATTGGTTCGGCACGTGGTGGTTCCTCCGTGGTCTCGGGCAGAAATCGATCGGATAGCCGTGTGTTGCGAGGCCAACGGTGGTCGACAGGACCTGACAGCGACCTGACTAGTCGTCACGGCCGCTGAGATATGCCCGCACGCTCCGCTTGGTGTCTCGAAGGGCAGAGTGCACTCTTCGAGTCAGGTTTCGGTCAGGTACTCACACCTACTGTCTCTACACGTGCCCCCTACACGAATCTTTCGCGCGACCAAGGTCCCCGAAGTCTTCCTGTTGTTCTGGATCGTCAAGCTGCTCACCACGGGGATGGGGGAGGCGGGCTCGGACTACTTGGGCACCGTCAGCATTCCGCTGGCCGCGGCGATCGGGATCGGTGGCTTCTTCCTGGTCCTGTGGCTCCAGCTCCGAGCCGAGCGATACCACCCGGTCCGCTACTGGACGACCGTCCTGAGCGTGGCATTGTTCGGCACGATGATTGCCGACGGGCCTCACGTCATCCTTGGTACGCCGTACTTCGTGGACTCCGGGATCTACTTCCTGCTCCTGTGCGGGCTGCTCGTCTGGTGGCGACGGAGCGAGGGAACGCTCTCGGTGCATTCGATCACGACCAGTCGTCGCGAACGGTTCTACTGGGGCGCTGTGCTGCTGACCTTCGGGCTCGGCACCGCGGTCGGCGACACCACTGCGATCGAGATGGGCCTGGGCTTCTCCTGGTCGATCGTGCTCTTCGGCGTGCTCATCCTGGTTCCGTTCGTCCTGTGGCGCCTCGGCCTGGATGCAACCATCGCGTTCTGGGCGGCATACGTCCTCACCCGACCCCTCGGCGCCTCGGTAGCCGACTGGCTCGGCAAGTCGCATGTCGCGGGTGGGCGTGGTTGGGGCGACGGGCCGGTGACCGGAATGGCGCTGATCATCTTCGCCGTGCTGGTCGCCTACGTGGCCATGACCCACTCCGACGAAGAAGGCGCGCACGCATCGCAGCACATCGACGCGTTGCCAGCGAGCGAGCTCGACGCTGTCCACGAGTGAGCCCAGCGTAAACACCATGGCCGCAACCTCGAGGAGATCCGATGCCGGTCGCGACCATCGAGGTTGAGTTGCGCCCCGAGGTCCGCGACTGGGGCATCAGGGACCGGAACCGGCGAGCGGCTGCGATGGGTGTGAGCGCCGTCGGTGGACTCGGTCTGATCTCCGCAGCATGCGCTCCGGCACGCATCCATCTGCAGCCAATCATCAACGTCGTCCCGACAATTGCGCCGGCGTCAGCGGGCGTCACCCTGGTGTTCGTCTCGTTCGCCCTGATCCTGATGGCTCGCGGTCTTCGGCGCGGACTCCGTTCGGCGTGGACAGCAACGTTTGCGCTGCTGGTGGCCTCGGTCGGAATTCACGTGCTGCATGAGAACGTCACGCTGTCCACGACCCCGCCGGCCGCGGCGGCGCTGTGGATCACCTCACGCCGCGCCTGCTTCCCGGTTGCCCAGTCGCGCGAGGTGATCAGGCGTGCACTCGCCATCGCGGCCGTGGGCACGG
>JAOPXO010000071.1 GCA_025965115.1 Aeromicrobium sp. | reverse complement strand
CCTCGAACGACTCGTGGGCCATGACATGGCACCAGTGGCATGCGGCATAGCCAACGCTCAGCAAGATCGGCCGGTCGAGGCTGCGTGCCGCCGCGAACGCCTCATCGCTCCACTCCCACCAGTCGACAGGGTTGTCGGCGTGCTGCTGGAGGTATGGGCTGGTGGCCTCGGCCAGGCGGTTCGGCATACCGCCAGCCTAGGTGGATGCCACGATGACGGTATGAGCATCGAGCACCGCACGCCCGGCGATTGGGTTTTAGCCGCGCTCGGTGCGAGTGTCGCGATCGGCATTCCGGCGTATGCGGTCGGCTTCTTCCTCTCGTACTTCATGAACGACATGCCGGGGACGGCCAACCACGTCACCTTCATCGCTTTCGGCGTCATGACCGCAATCGCCTCGACAGTCGTTGTCGCGGCACTGTCCGGCGCTGCCGGGCGAGCGGCACGCGCGCCGGCGATTGCCGCGTCGGCGTCTGTAGCAGTGAACGGAACGTTCCTCGCCGGGTTCTTCGCCCTAGCTGCCGGGAGCTTCGACGCCGATTCTGTCCACAGAATCGCGATCGGCTGCGGGGTAGTTGCCGTGTGCGCCGTGGCCGTCAGGACTTGTCGGTCGGGCTCTCGCCTTCCCACGGCTCCTGGGCCTTCTTGGAGTGCTTGAGGAACGAGCGCGCCAGGAAGAACACCGCCACACACAGCACCATCACGACCAGGAACGCGAGCCCACCGGGACGGACGTTCTCGGGGGTCAGCGGCTTTTCGGCCGAGACGAAGGCGGCGAAGGCGGACGGGGTCATGACCCCAGCCTAACTGTCGCTATTTCTTGCTGAGCCGCCCGATCGGCGCGAGAGTGACGGTATGAGCCAACAGTCGACTGGAAAATTCATGCCCAACAGCTGGGAGGAGTCGGTCGTCACTGACATCGACGGCACCGGCACTACCAAGAACGACACTTACTATCCCGATCGCGGCGTCACCAGCGCCAAGGTGGGCTACGCCTACACCGGCGAGATCGAGGGCAACGGCGAGGCGTCGTACCTCTTCGCCTACCGCGACAGCAAGGCCGGCCACGCCGACATCATCGGCTACGAGCGCTTCACGGGGAAGATCGGCGACCACGAGGGCAGTTGCGTCTTCAAGCACGTCGGGAAGTACGAAGAAGGTGCCGTCTCGGCTCATGTCGAGGTATTGCCCGGACTCGGCACAGAGGGCCTCACGGACCTGACCGGATCCGCCGATATCTCGATGGCCGGTGCGCCCGAAGACGGCGGATTCGAGTTCACGCTTTCGTACGACCTCTGAGTCAGCCGCTTGCGTCGAGGTCCGCGTCGGGCGGCTCGCCAGGTCGCGAGACCGTGAGCACCGCCTCGACGACGGCGTCTTCCTCCTCGAGCCGGTGCTCGAGGGCACGCAGGCGATCGGCGACGGCCGACTCCGCCTCGTCGCCGTCGAGATCGACGCTCGCCACGATGTAGACACGATGCGGGCCGACGAACTCGACATGCAGATAGCCGATGGTGGACACACCGGGCATCTCGGAGATCCGCCCGAGGACGTACTCCCGGATCGCCGGCGCGACCTCCATACCGACCAGGAAGCGGCGGTTGCGGTCGATCAGGATGAACGCCACTGCACCGAGGAGCACACCGACCAGGATCGAGCCGATCGCGTCCGGCGCCGGTGAGCCCGTGGCCTGGTGCAGCCCGATGCCAGAGGCCGCGATGACCAACCCGACAAGCGCCGCCGAGTCCTCGGCGAACACCGCGCGCAACGTCGGGTCGGACGTCTGGAGAGCGTGCTGCAGCACGGTGTGCTCGACGGGGCGGGCCTGACCGCGTACCTGCCGGTACGCCTGCAGGAAAGACGAGCCTTCCAGGACGAACGAGATCGCCAGCACGACGTACGCGATGGTGAAGCTGGTCTCGCCCTCCTTCGCGGAGAGTTCCTGGACGCCATGCGTGATCGACACGACCGCGCCGGCCACGAACAAACCGACCGCTGCGAACATCGACCAGACGTACGCCTCGCGGCCATAGCCGAGCGGGTGTGTCTGATCGGGGCCACGACTCGACCGCTTGTCAGCAACCAGTAGGAAAATCTCATTGCCGGTGTCAGCCCACGAGTGCGCCGCCTCGGCGACCATCGAGGCCGAGCCGGTCAGCACCGCCGCGAACGTCTTCGCCACGGCCACCAGGGCATTGGCGGCGAAGGCGATGACGACCGTGAGGTTCATCGACCTCTAGCGCAGACCTGCGAAGAGGTCATCCTCCGGGATCGAGGTCTCGACCTTCGACTCGACGAGCTGATAGTCCTCGGTGGGCCACGCCTCAGCCTGCACCGCGTGCGGGACCGCGAACCACCAACCGTTGGGGTCGATCTGGGTCGCATGCGCCAACAGGGCAGCATCGCGGACGCCGAAATAGTCAGCGCACTCGACCCGCGTGGTCAGTCGAGCCTCGTCCTCGGGCTTGCGCTCCCAGGTCTTGAGTCGCTCGGCGTACGGGTTCTCCAACCCGTGGGCGTTCATCGCGTCGTCGATCGCCTTCATCCGGGCATAGCTCCAGCTCAGGTGGTAGTAGAGCTTCGACACCTGCCAAGCGGGCCCGGCATCCGGATAGCGCTCCGGATCGGCCGCCGCCTCGAACGCGTACACGCTGATCTCGTGGCACTTGATGTGATCGGGGTGCGGGTAGCCGCCGTTCTCGTCATAGGTCGTCAGCACCTGCGGCTTGAACGAACGGATCAGGCGTACGAGTGGCTCGGCGGCCTGCTCGATCGGCACCAAGCCGAAGCAGCCCTCGGGCAGCGGAGGCTTCGGATCGCCCTCGGGCCAGCCGGAGTCGACGAAGCCGAGCCAGTCCTGTGTCACGCCCAGGATCTCGCGAGCGCGCTCCATCTCCTCGCGCCGGATCTCCGAGATCAGCTCGGGGTTGTCGACAATGCCGGGGTGCTCGAAGCCGGGATTCAAAATGTCGCCGCGCTCGCCACCCGTGCAGGTGACCACATGCACGTCCACCCCTTCGGCGACGTACTTGGCCGTGGACGCCGCGCCCTTGCTCGACTCGTCGTCGGGATGGGCGTGCACGTGCATGAGGCGCAATGGGGCGGCCACAGTTCTCCTTCGAGGGCTTGGTGAAATCCTCGCATTGTGCCCAACAACGCCTGCGCGCCGGGTGTTCCGTGAGGGACGATAAGTGATGATCACTCCCGAAGCTGTCCTCGTCACCGGCGCATCCACAGGCATTGGCAAGGCCATCGTCGAGAATCTCGCTGACAATGGCATCCGCGTGTTCGCCGCCGTACGCGATCTGTCCACCGTCGCGGCCCACCCACTGGTGACGCCGGTGCGCCTTGACATCACCTCCGCGAAGGAAGCGCTCGAAGCGGCCGAGACCGTACGCGCGGCGCTTGGCGAGTCGAAGCTCAAGGGACTCGTCAACAACGCCGGAGTCGCGGTCGGCG
>JAOPXO010000056.1 GCA_025965115.1 Aeromicrobium sp. | reverse complement strand
ACGTCCGCCACTCGCTCGCGCCGTCGATCTCGGCGGCTTCCGCGATCTCCTCGGGCAGCGAGCGGAAGAACGGGTACAGGAAGAACACCGTGAACGGCAGCGCGAACGCCACGTACGTGAGGATCAGTCCCGGGAACGTGTTGAGCAGTCCGATGTTCTGGAGCACGAAGAACAACGGCACGATCGCCAGGAAGACCGGGAACGTCAGCCCCGCCAGCATCATGTAATAGATCGCGCGGCTGCCCCAGAACTCGAAACGCGCCAGCACGTAGGCGCACATCGACCCGAGCATCATCACCACGACCAGGGCAATCCCGACCACGATCACGGTGTTGACGAAGAAGCCACCGATGCCGGCGGTCGTCCACGCGTGCACGTAGTTGTCGAAGCTGATCTTCTTGGGCAGCGAGAACGGCGACGCGAAGATCTGCTTGGTCGTCTTGAACGACGACATCACCGTCCACAGCAGCGGCACGATGATGATGACCGACCACAGGCTGAGCACAAAGTGCGAGGTGACGGCGACGGTACGCTCGCCCACGCTCGTCTGCGTCGTGCGCCGCGGCGCCTGCGTCGTGGTCATGCGCGCACCGCCCGGTCGCGGCCGCCGGTGAACCAGTTCACCGCGAAGATGATCCCGGCAAAGATCAGCGTGACGAGCGCCAGCACCACGCCCATTGCGCTGGCCAGGCCGAAGTGGCTCTTGGTGAACGCCGTCGTGAACAGGTCCTGCGACATCACCAGGGTCGAGTTGTTCGGTCCGCCACCGGGGTTGAGCGCCTGCATGTAAACGAAGGCGTCGAGGGCGAAGATGCCGAGATAGATGTACGCGGTCTGGACGGTGCCCCGGATCAGCGGCAGTGTCACGGAGTACGCCGTGCGTACGCGCCCCGCACCGTCGATGCGAGCCGCGTCGTAGAACTCCGCCGGGATGCCCTTGATTGCCGCGACGAACAGCACCATGTAGAAGCCGACGAAGCTCCAGATGATGACAAATATCGAGGCCGCCATCGCGGTGCGGGTGTCGCCGAGCCAAGGGTATGACTTGAACCGGTTGAGCCCCACGTCGTTCAGGAGGCCGTTGAGCAGTCCGGTCGACGGGTCATACATCTGGGCCCAGAGCAGGCCGATGATGATTGCCGGGATCGTGTAGGGAAAGAACGAGATGACGCGATAGAAGCTCGAGTTGCGCAGGCCTCTGACGGCGCCGCTGGCGGAGCCGCCGACTGTCACGAGCGAGGCCAGCGCGAGGCTGAGCGCGATCGTGACAGTCGGCACCACGACGGCCAACAGGATGTTGTTGCGCAGCGCTTTGAGGAAGATGTCATCGGAGAACAGCGTCTTGTAGTTGTCCAGGCCGATGAAGTTCATGTTCGAGGAAAACCCCGACCAGTCGGTCATCGAGTAGTAGAACGCCTGGACGAAGGGCCACACCACAAAGACGAAATAGATCGCCAAGGGCAGGACCAAGAACACCGCCATCAAGCTGATCCGGTCGAAGGTCAGCTTCCTGCGCCCCTTGCGGCGAGGAGCCGAGGCCGACGCCTCAAGGGCGCCGGCCTGGGCAATTTCGGTCATGTGACCTTGATCTTCTTGACCGAATCGTCGTTCAGCACCTTGTCGCTGATCTTCTGCAGGCCTGACGTCAGCCCACTGGCATCGGTCTTGCCGTCGAGGAAGCTGTTCCAGACGACGAGCTGATCGGGGTTGATGCCGTAGAGGTCGACGAAGTTCCAGGTGAAGATGTTCGAGCCGGCCCCCTTGAGCATGTCGGTCTGCGAGACCAGCGCGGTCGAGCCGAATCCGTCGGCGGGCACGGTGCCCTTGACGATCGTCGGGGCCAGGCGGGTCTTCTCGAAGTTCGTGGCTGCGTCGTGGGAGAGCATCGTGCGGAGCAGCTCCTTGCCGCCGGCGACGTTCTTGCCCTTCGACGGCACCACGAACGGCTCACCGGCCGCGCTGTGCAACGCCTCGTACGGCATCGACGAATCCGAGGACACCGTCATTTCCGGCGCGCCCTTCATCTTGAAGCCGCTCTTGGTGTTCTTCTTCATCTCGTTCTCGATCCACGACCCGGACGGGTAGAGCAGGGCGTCCTCGTCCTGGCTCCACTGCGCCTGCGCGTGCGTGAACTGGGTGCCGGATCCGCCCGGCTTGAAGTAGCCCGCCTTGACGGCGCTCTCCAAGCCCTTGAAGACGTCCTGGACGTCGGGGTGCGACCAGGCCTTCTTGTCGAGATTCTCGAGTGCGAGTCGGACCTCGTCGCCGCCCTGCTTGATCGCCGAGGAGATCGCCAGGGTCTGGTAGTAGGTGGCGGCTTCCTTGCCCCAGACGAAGAGGTACTTCTTCTTCGCCTTGGCCTTGGCGCCAAGCGCCATCGCTTCGTCCCATGTCTTCGGCGGCGTCCAACCGTTCTCGTCAAACAGAGCCGACGAGTACCACACCGCATACACCGTGAGTACGTAGTTGAGTGCCGCGAACTTGCCGTTGAACGTGCCGGGTGCCGTGACGCCCGGGTAGAGGGTGTCCTTGATCGCGGTGCCCTCGAGGTTCTTGGCATTGATCACATCGGTGAGGTCTTCGACCTGGCCGAGGATCGAGTTGAGCCCGATCTGGTTGGCACCGGAGTCATCGATCAGGTCGGGCGGGTTGCCTCCGACGAATCGGGGCTGCAGCTCCTGCGCGATCTGGGTGGACGGGGAGATCTTGGCCTTCGAGCCGGGGTGCTTCTTCGCGAGCTCTGTGCCGGCGAAGGTGACGTAGTCAGTGCCGTACCCGCCATTGAAGATCACCGCGTCGACGGTGGACTTGTCGGCCATACCGAATGGGTTGGTGGCGCTGGCCTTGCCGGTGGCACCACCGGCTGAGTCGCTGCCGCCGCCCGCACAGGCAGCAAGCGTGCTGCCCAGAGGGATGAGCGCGGCCGCGGCGATCGAGCCGCGGAGGAAGGTGCGCCGGTCTAGTGGGGTCTTCTCAATCGTCATCGTTGCGCCTCATCTTTCTGGGTTGCGGGTGGTCTCGGTCAGGCATGTCGTCGAAGCCGGTCGCCATACCGGTCCTCCAGTTGATGGTTGTGCTCATCCCCGGCGGGGATGTTGGCGGACAGGTAGATCGGCGGAACTGTGCCGGCGGCAACGAGCCGCTCGGCCACGCCGATGGTCAACAGCTGCGCGATGAACGCCGCCGTCATCGAGGAGACGGCTCCGACTCCGATGTCGTCCCCGATCGTCAGGGTGGTGTCGCCGAATGGCGCGAGGTTGTCGATGACGACGTCCGCGATCTCACTCAGTCGCTTGCCGCTCGGGTGCTTGGGGGTGACTTGCATGGTGTGGTCGAGGCTGGTCACCGCGATGACGCCGTGACCGTGCTCCTTGGCGAGCAGAGCCAGGCCGACGACGGTGCCGTTGACGCCGGAGTTCGAGGCGATGACGAAGACGTCTCCCGGTTGGGCTTCGACGGTCTCCCAGAGGTCATCGACAATCGACGGATCGCGCTCCAGCAACCCGCCGGAGAGTATGGAGACGTCCTTGTCGCCGAACAGCACGACGTCACGGAGGGCGATGTTCTTGGTCGGGATGAACCCACCGGCGCGGCCGGCGATCTCCATGGCGAAGGCCTGGGAGTGACCGGTGCCGAAGGCCTGCACAATTGCGCCCGCGACGATCGCATCGGCGATCATCGCGATCGCCGGGTCGAATGCCCCGTCGTCGGCTGACGTGCTGAGTCGGGACAGGCGGTTGACCGTCTCACGCAGGAACTCGTCGGGGAGGTCAGACATTCGAGCTCCCGTCGTACGCATGAGTGCACGGGACTACAGCGTTAATCGGTCGTTCCCCTAGCGCCAGCGCCATCCACCTGCCGGGTGT
>JAOPXO010000041.1 GCA_025965115.1 Aeromicrobium sp. | reverse complement strand
ACCGGCATCCAGCCGGACGGCCTCGAAGTCTTCGCCCGCGACGGTCGCGCATTCCGATTCCCCAAATGGACGATCGAAGGCATCCTCCGGAAGGGGATCGTCGACCGCGGCATCTACCGCGGCGTACGCAAGCCCTAGGCCGGCCTGACCCTTTCAGTCAGGCGCGCTCGATCTGGGTCCAACCGGTCCAGCCACGCTCGGCAAGAAGCTGCCGAAGCTGGACGACCATCGGATGTCCCTCCGCCATCGAGTCCAGCAACTGCACGAACGCACTGTCGTCCATGTTCAGGTCCTGCTCCTCGAGCTGACCGCTGGCGGCCGCCTCTTCGAACATCTCCACCAGCAGGTCGGCCATCTCGTGAACGAGCAGGTCGTCCTCCCCGCCAGCCAGCATCCGGCTGATGAGCTGGTAGAACCGGACGACCCTCGGGTCCTCGAGCTGGCGAACCTTGTCCTCCATGAAGGCGGCGATCTGGTCCGGGTAGCGAGCCGCGACCAGGATCCAGGCATCTCGCTCGGCCGCGATCAGCATCTCCGGCATGCCGATCCCGCGAACCCGGTCGAGGTAGTCGGACACCACGTCGGGCACCGCCAGCGAGTCGCCCGACGCCAGCTGGGCGATACGCCGGCGGTGCTCCTGCAGCTCGCGGATCCGGGCACGGAGCTCGCCGTCGATCAGGGTGGTCCCCTCGGCGAATGTCTGCGCATCGGAGTCGAGCAGTGTCTCCACCCTCGCCAAGGGCACGCCGGCCTCGGCCAGCGTCCGGATCCGGATGAGCCGGACAACCGCGTCGGCGTCGTATGTCCGGTAGCCGGAGGCGTCGCGCGCCGGCTCCGGCATGAGCCCGACGTGGTGATAGTGCCGGACCGCCCGGATGGTCACCCCGGCGTACGACGCCAGCTGTCCGATCGTCAACATGCCCTCACCCTGCCTGTTCGCCCATCGCTGGTCACGCGATCTTGCTGCGATAGACCGACATCGCGAACAAGTATGCGACGGCCACAAGTCCCAGGCACCACGCGAGGGCGGTCCAGAGGTCGTCGCCAAGCGGTTGATCCCCCAAAAGACTGCGAATCGCATTCACGACCGACGTCACCGGCTGGTGCTCCGCAAACGCCCGGACGGGGCCGGGCATCGAGTCGGTGGGCACGAAGGCCGAGCTGATGAACGGCAGGAAGATCAGCGGGAACGAGAACGCGCTCGCGCCCTCCACCGAGCTCGCGGTCAACCCCGGGATCACGGCGAGCCAGGTCAGGGCCAGCGTGAAGAGGAGCAGGATGCCCGCGACCGCGAGCCAGTCCAGCACTCCTGCCCCGGAGCGGAAGCCCATGAGCAGGGCAACCACGATCACGACGACAACCGAGATCAGGTTCGCGACCACGGAAGTCAGCACATGTGCCCACAACACCGACGAGCGTGCGATCGGCATCGACTGGAACCGCTCGAAGATGCCGCCCTTCATGTCGAGGAAGATGCGGTACGCGGTGTAGGAGATGCCCGAGGCGATCGTGATGAGCAGGATGCCGGGCAACAGATAGTCGACGTACTTGCCGTGGTCACCGGTCCGGATCGCGCCACCGAGCACGTACACGAACAGCAACATCATGGCGATCGGCGTGATCGCCGTGGTGATGATCGTGTCGGGGCTCCGGCCGATATGGCGCAGGGATCGTCCGAGAAGGGCGGTGACGTCGCCGAAGAAGCGCTTGTTCATCGTGGTCCTCAGTTCTCTGCGGCGTTGCCGGCCGCGCTCGGTGTGCCGGTGATGGCAAGGAAGATGTCCTCCAGGGACGGCTGCTTCTCGACGTACTCGACCGTGGCGGGCGGGTAGAGCCGCTTGAGCTCGGCGAGGGTGCCTTCGACGATGATCGTGCCGTCGTGCAGGATCGCGATCCGGTCGGCGAGCTGCTCGGCCTCGTCGAGGTACTGCGTGGTGAGCAGCACCGTCGTGCCGCCGGTGGCGAGCCCCTTGATGGTGTCCCACACGTCGAGCCGCGACTGTGGGTCGAGTCCGGTGGTCGGCTCGTCGAGGAAGATGATCGGCGGGTTGCCGATCAGGCTCATCGCGATGTCGAGCCGTCGCCGCATGCCGCCGGAGTAGGTCGCCACCTTCCGGCCGCCGGCGTCGGTGAGGGAGAAGCTGTCGAGGAGGTCATCGGCGATCCGCCCGGGATCCTGCTGGTGTCGGAGCTTGGCGATCAGCCCGAGGTTCTCCCGCCCGGTGAGGATCTCGTCGACGGCGGCAAACTGGCCGGTCAGGCTGATCGACTCCCGCACCTCGGCGGCCTGGGTGGCCAGGTCATACCCGTTGATCGTTGCCGTCCCCGCGTCCGCCTTGAGGAGGGTCGACAGGATCTTGACCGTGGTGGTCTTGCCCGAACCATTCGATCCGAGCAGGGCGAAGATGGTCCCCCGCGCGATCTCGAGGTCGACGCCGCGCAGGACATGTAGGTCCTTGAACGACTTCTCGAGCCCCTTCACCTGGATGGTGGGTGTCACGTCCTCGGTCATCGGCTCACGCCTCCGCGCTTCTTCTCGTCACGCCATGTCGACATGGTTCCTGCTCCTTCGTCAGGTGGCCGAAAGTGGCCACGACGAGAGTGTGCAGGGTTGACGCAGCGTCAAGGTCAAGCCCGATTTCTGACTTCTGGCCCACAGGATGGGCGGTCGGGCCCAACCCTGAGAGACTCAGGCATGATCGCCAATGCGAATGCCGACCGTGCGGCAGCGTTCCTCCACCTGCACCGGCCCGGCGCCGGCTTCATACTGCCGAACGCCTGGGACGGCGGATCAGCCCGGATTCTGGAGCAGGTCGGGTTCGCGGCAATCGCCACGACCAGTGCCGGCATCGCCTTCAGTCGTGGTGTCGCGGATGGTCATATGGCCGGGTCGGAGATGCTCGATTGCATCGCCCAGATCGTCGAGGCCGTGGATTGCCCGGTGAGCGCCGACCTGGAGTCCGGCTACGGCGAAACTCCCGACCAGGTTGCGGAGACTGTGAGTGCGGCCCTGGCCATCGGCGTGGTCGGCGGCAACCTCGAGGACGCGATCAAACCCGGAGAGCTGCTGCCGGTCGAGGTTGGGCGCGAACGACTTGAGGCGGCGCGAAGCAGTGCGCCGAAGGGCCAGTTCGTGCTGAACGCCCGGACCGACACCTACATGGTCGGTCACCCGGACCCGTTTGCCGAGACGATCCGACGGGCCGAGCAGTACATCGCCGCCGGAGCCGATTGCATCTTCGTGCCAGGCGTCAGCGCGGCGGAGGAGATCGGCCGACTGACCGCCGCGATCAACGCACCCGTGAATGTGGTGGCCGGACTCGTCGAGCCCGTGCTGGACGCCGCCACGCTGCGGGCGCTGGGAGTTGCCCGGATCAGCGTCGGCGGCACCCTGACGCGTGCCGCCCTCAGCGTGGTTGATCGGGCTGGGCAGGAGATGCTCGATCACGGGACCTTCGGATTTGCCGAGGGTGCTGTGTCCTACGGTGATTTCCAGCAGCGCTTCAGCCGTTAGGCGTTCGCGTCGTCCTTTGCCTTGAGCTGCAGCGCGATGTCGATCAGCTGGTCCTCCTGGCCGCCGATCAGCTTGCGGGCCCCGGCCTCCAACAGGATCTTCGCGGCGGAGACGTCATAGCGCGCGGCGGCGTTGTCCGCGTGCCTCAGGAACGAGGAGTAGACCCCGGCGTATCCGATCATCAGCGCATTGCGGCCGAGCGTGCACTCCTCGGGCATCGCCGGGCGTACGACGTCCTCTGCCGCGTCGACGATCTGCAGGAAGTCGACGCCGGTGTTCCAGCCGAGCTTGTCGGCGACGCCGATGAACGCCTCGAGCGGCGTGTTGCCGGCGCCGGCGCCGAACCGGCGAACCGAACCGTCGATCTGGGTGGCACCGGCTCGGGCGGCGATGACGGTGTTGGCAACGCCGAGGCCGAGGTTCTCGTGGCCGTGGAAGCCGACGGTCGCGTCGCCACCAATCTCGGCGACCATCGCGGACACCCGATCGGCGACGGCCTCCATGATCAGCGCACCGGCGGAGTCGACGACGTACACGCACTGGCAGCCGGCATCGACCATGATCCGGGCCTGCTTGGCCAGCGCCTCAGGCGGCTGGGTATGGCTCATCATCA
>JAOPXO010000269.1 GCA_025965115.1 Aeromicrobium sp. | reverse complement strand
TCGATGGGCCAGCGAGCCACGTTGGAGGCCTACGCCGGTGATGCCGAGTCGGCGTTGGCCACCCTCGACGAGACGATGCCGCTGCTCGAAGAGCTCGGAGCTACCGAGGACCTCGAGTTCACCCGGATGAAGGCGGTCGGTCTCCGACTCGCCACCGCAACCGACGCGGACCTGCCCGCGCTGCGACGCGTCCTTGAGGGACAGTTGGCCGAGGCGGAGGCCTCGGGCATGCATCGGACGATCTACCTGGCCCGATTGTCGCTGGCCGCCTTCGAGCGAATTGCTGGCCGCGCGAAGGAGTCGGTCGAGGCGCTGCAGAATCTGCTCGAATGGGAGATGTTCGACGACACGATGATCGGAAGCAAGCAGATGAAGGCCTCGGTCCTGGCTGCGCTGTCGCTTTCGCAGGTCGCTGCCGGCGATCTCGAGGATGCCCAGGTGACGCTGGCGAAATCTGCCGTCGACGCCCGGGCCAGTGAAGACATGCCCGTCGTCTCACAGGTCGCGGTGGCATCGGCATGCTTGGCCGGCGCGACCGGTGATCTGGTTCTCGCCGCGCGGCGGCTCGGCGCTGCCGACTCCATCCGAGGGGTCGTCGATGCGTTGAATCGCGACGCGCAACAGTTGGCCACGTCGCTGCGCGAGCAGATGGGCGCCGAGGCCTATCAGGAGGCATATGCCGACGGCCTCGCCCTTGAACGGGACGAGGCCATCGGGTTGACGCTGCCGACCAGCTAGGCCTTTCGGCGGTAGGCACGTACGGCCAGCGGTGCGAACACCGCGAGCAGCAGACCCGCCGTGCCGAGCGCGATGAACGCGTCGTGGGCAACGGGACCGCCGGTGAGCAGCCCGCGGACCGCGTCCGTGAGGTGAGTGACCGGATTGACCTTGACCCAGGCCTGCAACCAGCCTGGCATCGTGTTGGTCGCCGCGAACATGCTCGAGCCGAAGGTCAGCGGGAACAGGGCGAGAAAGCCCAGTCCTTGCACGGATCCAGCCTCGCGGACCATCATGCCGAGCCAGATCGCGATCCAGCACATGCACCAGGCGAATGCCAGCACCAAGAATGCTGCGGCGAGCACCGACAGGAAGGACGTGCTCGGCCGGAAGCCGATGATGAACCCGAACACCAGCGTGACCGTGATCGTGATGGCGTAGCGCAACAGCTCGGCGATCGTCGCACCGACCAGGGGAGCCGATCGAGGGATCGGGAGTGCCCGGAACCGGTCGAAGACGCCTTCCTTGATATCGGTGTTGAGGTTGACGCCGATGCTGACGGTGCTGAAGAGCACGGTCTGGATCATGATGCCCGGCAGGACAAACTGTAGGTAGTCGTGTGTCGAGCCGGAGATCGCGCCGCCGAGCACGTACACGAAGATCAGCAGGAACAATGCGGGCTGGAGCGTGACGTCGAAGAACTGCTCCGGGTGGCGCATCATCTTCTTGGTCGAGCGGCCGGCCAGCACGAGAGCGTGACGCAGCCAGGGCAACCAGGTCGTCGTTTCGTAGTCGGACGCGGCAGGCGTCAGCGACGGGGGAAGGGTGGCGGTAGTCATCGGACCAGCTCCAATTCGTCTGAGGGGTCATCCGCAGGGGCGGACTTGCCGGTGAGGGAGAAGAAGACCTCGTCGAGGCCGGGCAGCTTGAGCGCCAGCTCAGTGACGTCGATACCGCGCTGGGCGAGGCCGGCAACGACCTCGGTGAGTGCGCTGCCGTCGGTGACCGGTACGGCGAGCAGGCCCTTCGAGGGCTCCTCGACGGGTCGGCCGATGATCTGGGTCAGCATCGAGCTGACGTCGGCGAAGTCGCGGGTATGCGTGGGGCGCACCTGCAGTGACCGGCCACCGACGACGCGCTTGAGCTCTTCAGGCGTGCCGTTCGCGATGACGAGGCCCTTGTCGATCACCGAGATAGTGTCGGCCAGGGCATCGGCCTCTTCGAGGTATTGCGTCGTGAGCAGCACGGTGGTGCCGGCGTCGGTCAGTGACCGGACGATGTTCCACATGTCATCGCGCTTGCTCGGATCGAGGCCAGTTGTGGGCTCGTCGAGGAAGATCACCGTGGGCCGACCGACCAGGCTGGCGGCGAGGTCGAGACGACGACGCATACCCCCGGAGTAGGTGCCGGTGCGGCGGTCGGCAGCCTCGGTGAGCCCGAACTGTTCGAGCAGCTCCGTGGCGCGAGTACCTGCCGACTCGCGGGTGAAGTCCAGGAGGCGGGCCACCAGGACGAGATTCTCCCGGCCGGTCAGCTGCTCGTCGACGGACGCGTACTGGCCGGTGAGGCCGATCGAGCGGCGGACGTCGGTGGGCGACTTCGCCAGGTCGTAGCCGGCGATCGTCGCGTGGCCGGCGTCCGGCTGGAGGAGGGTTGCGAGGATGCGGACCGCGGTCGTCTTGCCGGCGCCGTTGGGTCCGAGGACACCGAGGACGGTGCCTTCCGGGACGGCGATGTCGATGCCGTCGAGTGCTTTGGTGTCGCCGAAGTGCTTCACGAGGCCCTCGGCGTGGATTGCGTAGCTTGTGGTCATGTCAACCATCGTGGACGGCGGCACTTGCAGGCCGCTGTCATGACCCTGACGCGGCTGACAGCGCATGACAGGATCCGGAATTCACTTGTGCGCAACCTCGGAGGTCTAACCTGAGGTTGTGAACGAGCGCCAGCGAGTGAACGATGGACGTGGTCCGGTGAACGAGCGCCAGCTGGGGGTCCCCCCACGCGCCCAGCGCGTAGGGGGCGTGAACGATGGACGCCTATTCGCTGGGCTGCGTCCCTATCTTTGCTCTTCGACGGACGTGGCCCGGTGAACGAGCGCCAGCGAGTGAACGATGGACGCCTATTCGCTGGGCTGCGTCCGTATCTTTGCTCTACGACGGACGTGGCCCGGTGAACGAGCCTCATCTGATCGTGATCTTCGGCGCCACCGGTGACCTGGCGCGCCGCAAGCTGCTTCCCGGCGTGATGCACCTGCTCCAGTCCGAGCTGGTGGCGGAGTCGCGCATCATCGGCGTCTCGCTCGACGAGTTCGACGACGACTCGTTCCGCGAATTCGCGGAGCAGGCTTGTCGTGAGTTCGGCACTCGCTCGGTCAGCTCAGAGCAGTGGGCGACATTTGCGTCGAAGCTCTCCTACGTCAACGTCAAGGGCGGTCCCGAAGCGTTGGCCAAGGCGGCCGCCGTACAGGAGGCCGAGCTCGGCGGCACACCACGTCGCCTGCACTACCTCAGCGTTCCGCCGAAGGCCGCCCTCGACGTCATCCATACGCTCGATGCTGCCGGGCTCGTCGAGCGCGCCGGCATCATCATGGAGAAGCCATTCGGCACCGACCTGGCCAGCGCGAGGGCGCTCAACGCGCAGATCCACGAGGTCTTCGACGAGAGCCAGATCTTCCGGATCGACCACTTTCTCGGCAAGGAGGCGGCGCTCAACATCCTGGCGTTCCGCTTCGCGAACGGCCTCTTCGAGCCGATCTGGAACCGCAATTTCATCGATCACGTGCAGATCGACGTACCCGAGACGCTCTCGCTCGCCGGTCGTGCCGGCTTCTACGAGGGGACCGGGGCGTTCAAGGACATGGTCGTCACCCACCTGTTCCAGGTGCTCGCGTTCATGGCGATGGAGCCGCCGACCGCGCTCGACTCGGACTCGATCAGCGAAGAGAAGAACAAGGTCTTCCGCTCGATGCTGCCGCTCGAGACCCGCAATGTCGTCCGCGGTCAATACAACGGCTACCGCGAGGAGGAGGGCGTGTCTCCCGACTCGCAGACCGAGACATTCGTCGCGCTCCGGGCCGAGATCGACAACTGGCGCTGGGCCGGTGTGCCGTTCTTCCTGCGGACCGGCAAGAAGCTTGCCGAAGGCGCGCGCATCATCTCGATCGCGTTCCGCGAGCCGCCCAAGAGCATGTTCCCGGCCGGGTCAGG
>JAOPXO010000239.1 GCA_025965115.1 Aeromicrobium sp. | reverse complement strand
GGCGCGACATCGAGGCCGTCCTGGCGGAGCTGCTGGAGACCGAGCCACCGGACGTCGCCGACTATTCCGGCCACGATGTCCTCGATCTCACTCGTCGCAATGGCAGCACGCTCCGGATCAGTCGGGCGGTCGCATTCACACCGGTCGAACGCGCGAGGGCGCAAGCGCTGGTGTCGCTGGTCAGCGACGCCGGCATCGATCTGCCGTTGATCTCGCCCTCACCGCGTCAACCTGTGCCGCTGCTCCGTGCGGCAACCCTCGCCGACATCGATGCCGTTGCCGCACTCCACGAGCGGTGCAGTATCGACACGTTGTACGAGCGCTATCAGGTCCCCCTGAGGATGCCGATGACGACGCGGATGGTCAGGCGCCTGGTCGCCCCGACGGACGGCCAGGCGGTGGTCGTGCAGGTCGGGCTCGATGTCGTCGGACACGGGGTGCTCGAGCTGGTCGAGTCGACGTGGACGTTCCAGCTGCTGATCGAGGACGCCTGGCAAGGACATGGCCTGGGCACCATGCTGGTCAAGCATGCGGCCGGACTCGCCAAGTCCCAGGGCGCCGAACGGCTGACCTTCGTCACCGCGGGGTCGCACGACACGCTCCTGCGCACGGTTGGCAGCGCGGGATTCCTGGCCCGGGTCGAGCGCCATGATGCCAACGTGCACATCTCCGTGCCGCTGGCCGCCGTGCGTGCGATCGCGGCGGGCTAACTCAGTCGACGAGCCAGGCGATGCCGCCGGGCGTACGGGCGATGACATGGCCGGCGGCGAGATGCTCGACGTCTGCGGTCTCGATGACACTGAATGACGTACTTCCCAGATCGAGAAGCAGCGCGGCGGCGCCCTCGTCGAGGGTCGCCCGTGCCGCATCGCGACCGACGACTGGGACCGGCCTCGCCTGCGGATCCCACGCGGCCATCGTCGCAATGCTGGTGAAGGCCAGCAAGGCCGTACGCCCGTCGGCCCCGGTCATCAGCACCGCGGCCATCTCGGCATTCTTGTCACCCGCGGCGGGCACCTCGCCGAGAAGAGCGATGATCGGCACGAAGACCCGCGCCTCGGCGAACGCCTCCAGCACGTCGAGGTCATTGCCGAGAGCTCCGACAAGCCGAGGATCGGTCAGGCCGTCGTCATCGGGAAATGCGGGACTCGCCAGACTCCGCTCGTGGGGGGACCGCTCGCTCACGCGAGGCGTCCGCGGAGATAGGCCAGGGCCTCCCGGGCATACGGTCCGTCGGAGCCCTGGATCGCGAACAGCATGATGCGGTCGTCATCTTTCGTCACCAGGGTCGGCCAGGGAGCGCCGGCATTCATCGCGAAACCTGCGATCTCCGACCACGGCACGACATGCCAGCGATAGCCGTTGAGGACTCGTATGCCGGCATCGTCGACCTTCACCACGCTGCGACCCACCCCGTGAAGCAGCACCAGCACGGCCAGGATCACGATCCCGAGCGTGAGGTTCTCTGCCCAGGTGAACGATGCTGACGACGGCAGTGCGACGCCGATGACCGCCGTGAACACCAGCATGATGACCGCGACGACGTAGGCGACGATGCGTGCTCCGCCTGGGCGGAATGTCCTCAGATCCGGCACGCCAGGATGTCCGTCACGAGGATGCCGCGAGCACCGAGGTCGTACAGCCCATCCATGACTCGCTGGGCGGTGTCGCGCGGCACCATCGAGCGCACGGCGACCCACCCTTCGCGATGAAGCGGTGACACGGTCGGCGACTCGATGCCGGGCGTCAGCTCAACGGCCCGCTCGACCTGCTCGACCCGGATGTCGTAATCCATCATGACGTAGGTGCGGGCGACGATGACACCGTCGAGCCGCCGCTTGAACACCGCAAATCCGTCGGGATCGGGCGAGTTCTGACGCGTGATGAGCACGGCTTCGGACGCCAGGATCGGATCGCCGAACACCTCGAGATCGGCCTGCCGCAGCGTGCTGCCCGTCTCGACAACGTCTGCGATGGCATCGGCCACGCCAAGGCGCACGGAAGACTCAACTGCGCCATCCAGGCGTACGACCTCCGCACTGATCCCTCGATCGGCGAGATAGGCCTCGACGATGCCCGGATATGACGTGGCGATCCTGCTGCCGGCGAGATCCTCGACGGCCTTCATGGTGCCGACCGGAGCCGCGAATCGGAACGTCGACGCCCCGAAGCCGAGCGCGACGCTCTCGGTCGCGTGCGCGCCGGAGTCGAGCAGCAGGTCACGGCCGGTGAGTCCGACGTCGAGCGTGCCCTCACCGACGTAGATCGCGATGTCGCGAGGACGCAGGTAGAAGAACTCGACATCGTTGTCGGGGTCGATCGTGACGAGATCACGGCTGGAACGACGTTGGCGATAGCCCGCCTCGGTCAGCATCTGGGCGGCGGCGTCAGCAAGTGCACCCTTGTTGGGAACTGCGACTTTGAGCATGGGATTCCTCAGCTTGTCAGAAGATGTGATGGGCGATCAGGCACGATCGCGGCGTTGAGTGCTGAGCACGGAACCGCGACCGTCACAGATGCGCGTAGACGTCTTCGAGGGTGATTCCCTTGGCGATCATCATGACCTGGGCGTGATAGAGCAGCTGGCTGATCTCCTCGGCGGCGCGATCGGCACTTTCGTGCTCCGCGGCCATCCAGGACTCCGACGCTTCTTCGACGAGCTTCTTGCCGATCGCGTGCACGCCGGAGTCGAGCTCGGCGACGGTGCGCGAGCCCTCGGGGCGGCGGGCCGCCTTGTCGGCAAGCTCCGCGAACAGTTCGTCGAAGGTCTTCATCGAGGTCAAGCCTAGGGCACGCGGTTCAGCGATTCGGCAGCGAGCGCAGGATGTGCCACGTGGCCAGCGCTGCCTCGACCGCCTCGCGACCCTTGTCCTCGCGGCTGTCGGGGAGTCCGGCACGGTCAAGGGCCTGCGCCTCGTCATCCGTGGTGAGCAGGCCGAATCCGATCGGCACGCCGGTGTCGAGAGCGACCCGATTCAGCCCATCGGTTGCCGCCGCAGAGACGTACTCGAAGTGCGGGGTGCCTCCACGAATGATGACGCCCAGCGCGATCACCGCATCGACCCCGGCATTGGCGTAGGCCTGCACGACTATCGGCAGCTCGAAGGAGCCCGGTGCGCGGACGAGCTGCACGTCCGAGACCTTGGCGTCGCTGAGGGCACGCTCGGCGCCCGCGATGAGGCCATCCATGACCTCGGCGTGCCAGCTCGACGCCACGATCACGACTTTGGCCCCCGCCGCGTCGACCGCGATCGTGGGCGCTCCTCCCCCACTCATGCCGCCACCTCCGTGAAACAGCC
>JAOPXO010000226.1 GCA_025965115.1 Aeromicrobium sp. | reverse complement strand
GATCCAGGTCGGCCGAGCATGACCCGACCCTCCGGATGGAGGTCGATCTCGGTGTCCAGCCATTCCTCGGCAAGAGCGTCGAGAGCGGAGGGTGTGCGTCGTGTGATGTCGGCCATCCTCCGACCCTACGATGCCTCCATGAGCCTCACCTTGTGCGTCCTGCTCTGGTCAACGCCGGGCAATGACGAAGCCCTCGCCAGCTACGAAGACGAGGTGCTCGCCTTGCTCGGCGATCACGGCGCGCGAGTCGTCCAGCGCGTACGTCGCGTCGATGACACGGACGGCCCGCTCGAGGTGCAGATCATCGAGCTGCCTGACGAGCAGGCGCTCGCGGAGTTCATGGCCGATCCGCGCCGAGTGGCGTCGGCTGACGTGCGCGATCGGGTCATCGGCCGTACGGAGATCATCCGGGTCGCCGAAATCTGAGCCACATTTGTCCGGAGCTGGATCTACGCTGCCGAGATGTCGAAACACATCGTGGTGTTCAGCGCGATCGGCAAGAACCGGGTGCTCGGCAAACCGCCCCAGGAACAACCGCTGTGGCGCGATCACGCGGACTTCATGAACGCCCTGTATGACCAAGGCGCGATCTACCTGGCCGGTCCGTGGGCCGACGGCAGCGGTGCGATGGTCATCGTCAGTGCCGACGACGTGCAGTCGGCGATGGAGATGTTTCGCGATGACCCGTGGGCCATCCATGACATCCAGTCGGCGGTTGGCGCCCAGGAGTGGGACATCCTGATGGACATCCGCGAGCCCTGAGGGGCTACTTGTCGATGTCGCCGACGACGAAGAACATCGAGCCGAGGATCGCGACGAGATCTGCCACGACGCAGCCGCCGACGATCTCGGGCAGCACCGCCACATTGTTGAATGACGCCGAACGCAGCTTGAGCCGCCACGGGGTCTTCTCGCCACGCGAGACGAGGTAGTAGCCGTTGAGGCCGAGCGGATTCTCGGTCCACACGTACGTCGATCCCTCGGGAGCCTTGAGGATCTTGGGCAGGCGTACGTTCACCGGTCCGGGCGCGATGTCGGCGAGCCGGGCGAGGCAGGCATCCGCGAGATCGAGGGACACCTTGGTCTGCTCCAGCAGAATCGCGAACCGCGAGTAGCAGTCGCCATCGGTGCGCACCGGGACCCTGAGCACGTCCTGCAGTTCGCTGTAGGCGAGATAGGGCTCGTCGCGCCGCAGGTCGAGGTCAACACCCGATGCGCGCGCGATCGGGCCGGACACGCCGTAGGCGTGAATCAGCTCGGGCGACAGCACCCCGACGCCCCGGGTGCGGGCCCGGAAGATCTCGTTGCCGAAGATCAGGTCTTCGATCTCCTTGAGCCTGGTGCGGACGGTCGAGATCGCGGCAGAGGCGCGGCCCGTCCATCCGGCGGGGATGTCCTCCTTGAGGCCACCGACCCGGTTGAACATGTAGTGCATGCGCCCACCGGAGACCTCTTCCATGATCTCCTGGATCGTCTCGCGCTCGCGGAACGCATAGAAGATGGGCGTGATGGCACCCAGCTCGATCGGGTAGGAGCCGAGGAACATCAGGTGGTTGAGCACGCGATTGAGCTCGGCCAGCAGGGTGCGGATCCAGGTGGCTCGTTCGGGCACCTCCATGCCGAGCATGTCCTCGACCGCGAGCACGACGCCGAGCTCGGAAGAGAATGCGCTGAGCCAGTCGTGCCGGTTGGCCAGCACGATGATCTGGCGATAGTCGCGCACCTCGAAGAGTTTCTCGACACCGCGGTGCATGTAGCCGATGATCGGCTCGCAGGCCATGACGCGCTCGCCGTCGAGGGTCAGTCGCAGTCGGAGGACGCCGTGTGTGGCGGGGTGCTGAGGACCGATGTTGAGCACCATGTCGGTCGTCGCGAACCCGGTTCCGACGCTGGCGGTGACCTCGGTCATTCGCTCAGTCTCCCATGGCCCGTGGTGTCGGTGATGATCCACCAGAAGTCACCGAGCCCTCCGTTGGCCAGCAGCTCGCCGACGTCACCCGCGCGACCGAGTGCCGTCAGGTATGCCATTGGATCAGATTGCGCGAGATCGAGTGCTGGTCGACCGCCGTCGAGGCCGAGCCGCGCGAGCGCGTCCCGTTGTCGCATGAGCTGCGCGCCGGCGGCAGCCGCGACCGAGTCGACCGCGACATGTGCCGTCACATCGCGGGTTCCGTCGGGGATGACGTCGACCTCGCGGCCGTGTGCGTATGACCGCAGGGTGCCGAATGGCGGCCGGTCCTCGCGGAGGTGCCCATAGTCGATCGCGATCGCGAGACCGTTGACCCGGGCCGCCGCATCGGCCCAGGCTTCGTCGCGGGTGGCGCCGATCTCGGCGCGCTCGCCCGGCTGGCGTAGGGGCCACCACCGGTCGAGCCACACCGACTCGTACGGGCTGCCGATCGACTCCTCGCCGGTCGTCGGGTCGACGCACACGTCGCGGACGATGCCGTCATCGCCAACCTCGACGACGTCGCACGGCAGGTTGTCGAGCCATTCGTTGGCGATCAGGAGTCCGTCGATGCGGTCCGGCAGATGGTCGGTCCAATGAATCGCACCGGGCAGGTCGGCCGGTCGGTCCGCCACCTCTACAGCGATCAGCTGGACCCCGGTGCCGACAAGCGGCAGCAGGGCCACCAACAGTTCGCCACCCCCGGCGGCGAGATCGACCACGGTCGTCGCTCCGCTCTGTCCAACCAGGTCCGCGATCGCCTCGGCGAACACGCCGACGTGCGCACTCGTACGAAAGTGCTCCGCCGGCCGGGTGGATCGGAAGAATCCGTCCTCGCCGTACAGCGCCGACTCCCAGGCCTGGCGCCACGGCACGGCCCGCTTCGTCATGCCCTCAACCTAGACAGTCGTCGATATGCTCGGGCCGTGTTGCGACTCCTTGGACGCGTCGATTCATGATCGCCAGCCTCGCGCTGGGCGTGGTCGTCGGCGTGATCTCGGTCGTGTCCGCCCGTCGACTCGGCGGCGAGCGCTGGATGTATGCCGCGACGCTGCCGCTGCTGCCCTTGATCTACGTCGCGTTTGCGATGGTTGGTGCTGACGGGACCGTCGGGGCCAAGGAGTTGCTGGCGGGCGTGCCCTGGATCCTGGGCGCCGGCGTTGCCTTCCTGATCAGCCCGCCGCGGGCGATTCTCCTGGTCGGTGTTCTCTGGATCCTCCATGGCGCGTACGACCTCGCCCACGATCAGTTCTTCACCAATTCCGGGGTGCCGGGCTGGTATCCCGTGGCCTGCGCCGGCACTGACTGGATCATCGGTGGTTACCTCGTGGTGGTTGCGTGGCGTGTGACTCAGGGCATAGGACATACACCTGTCGCTGATGCGCCACGAAGGTAGACTGAAGAGGTCAATTTGTCTGGTACCCCTTGCGGGACTGGAACGAAAGGCATCACGCATGACGCGTCTCTCCCTGGGCGTGATCGGAGCTGGCAGAGTCGGCGCCGTTCTCGCTTCACGATTCAGCACCGCCGGCTATCCCGTCGTCGGCGCGTCCGCTCGATCCGATGCATCGCTGCTCCGTGTGAGGACGCTGCTGCCCGGAGTCGAGGTGCGCACTCCGGCCGAGGTGGCCGAGGTCAGCGACATCATCCTGCTGGCGGTCCCCGACGACAGCCTGATCCTGGTCGCCGAAGAGCTCGCCGCGTCCGGTGCAATTCGTCCCGGCCAGTACGTCCTGCACACCAGCGGTCGCCACGGCCTTGACGCCCTCGCTTCGCTGACCCGTCTCGGCGCCCACGCGATCGCGTTCCACCCCGCCATGACCTTCACCGGCACTCCGGTCGATCTCGACCGTCGCTGCGTGTTCGGCCTCACCGCCGAGCCGGCCGATAGGGACTTCGCCGAACAGCTGGTTGCCGACCTTGGTGGCGTGCCGATGTGGGTCGCCGAAGCCGACCGCGCGCTCTATCACGCGGCCCTCGCGCACGGCGCCAACCACCTGACGACCCTCGTCGCCCAGTCGATGGACCTCCTGCGCCTTGCCGGGGCAGCCGATCCGGCCGCCGTCCTGCGGCCGCTGCTCGAGGCATCCCTGGACAACGTGCTCGCCTATGGCGATGCGGCCCTCACCGGCCCGGTCGTGCGCGGCGACATCACCACGATCCGCGCCCACGTCGACGCCCTCGCGGCAGCCGATGTCGATGACGCCACGGTCGATGCGTACCTCGAACTCGCCCGCGCGACCGCTGGCCGCGCCGAGGTCGATGGCCGACTGACGCCCAAGGCGGCAAGCGACATCCGCCAGGTGCTCGACGAGGCCGATTGGGACACGCTCGCCGAGATCGCTGCCGGGATCTGATCATGAGCGGCCTGATCATCGCGCGTACGCGTGAGGAGCTCAACGCTGCACGTGGCGATTCCACCGTCTCGTTCGTCCCGACGATGGGTGCCTTGCACGATGGTCACGTCCAACTGCTGAAGCACGCTCGACCACTCGGCGAGATCCTGGTCGCGTCGATCTTCGTCAACCCCACGCAGTTCGCGCCGGGAGAGGACTTCGAGTCCTACCCGCGCACGTTCGATGCCGACCTCGAGCGGTGCGCCGATGCCGGCGTCGACGTCGTGTTCGCTCCGGCCGTCGAGACGATGTATCCGTCCGGGCTCGTCGACACCGTGACGGTCGATCCCGGTCCGCTCGGCACGATCCTCGAGGGTGCGGCACGGCCGACTCATTTCCGCGGAGTGCTCACCGTCGTTGCCAAGCTGTTCGGACACGTACGCCCCGACGTCGCGGTGTTCGGTGAGAAGGACTACCAGCAGCTCGTCCTGATCCGGCAGATGTCGCGCGAGCTCGCGCTCGGTGTGGAGATCGTCGGCTGCCCGACCGTACGCGAAGCCGACGGACTGGCGATGAGCTCACGCAATGGCTATCTGTCGGCAGACGAGCGTACGAAGGCTGCTGCCATCTCGGCCGCTCTTCGCGCTGGCGTCTCAGCCGGACCGAACGGCGCCGATGCCGTGCTCGCCGCCGCCCACGCTGTGCTGACCGGAGCCGACATCACGCCCGACTATGTCGCGCTGACCGATCCCGAGCTCGGCGCCGCGGTGCCGGGCGAAGAAGCCCGCCTCCTCGTCGCCGCACGAGTCGGCACCCCACGACTGATCGACAACACCGCACTCACGCTAGGAGCCTGACGATGCTGCGAACCATGATGACCTCGAAAATCCACCGCGCCACGGTGACCCAGGCCGACCTGCACTACGTCGGATCGGTCACGGTTGACCAGGACCTGCTCGACGCCGCCAATCTGCTACCCGGCGAGATGGTGCACATCGTCGACATCGACAACGGCGAGCGCCTCGTCACCTACACGATTGCCGGCGAGCGCGGTTCGGGAGTGATCGGCATCAACGGCGCCGCCGCCAGGCTCGTGCACCCCGGCGACCTGGTGATCCTCATCGCGTACGGGCAGATGGAGGACGCCGAGGCTCGCGAGTTCGAGCCGAGCGTCGTCTTCGTCGATTCGGAGAACCACATCATCGGCACCGG
>JAOPXO010000205.1 GCA_025965115.1 Aeromicrobium sp. | reverse complement strand
TGGCGTCGAGGACCAGCAAGACGATCAGCAGGATGAACGCCCACGTCGGGAAGGTGTCCTTGCTCGACAGGACGCCCTTGCTGTCAACGGTTGCCTTCTCCGTGAGGATCGACTTGTTGAGCAACAGACCGAAGATCGCGCCGATCTCGATCGCGATGCCGAGGACCCACAGCAACACGGCGTAGAGGCGGGTCTTCTTGGCCTTCGACTTCGACTCCGCGGAGGCCTTCCAGGTCGAGTCGTTGGCGGGACTTTCGGCGGAGCTGGTCATGAACTCTCCTAGAGGTCGAGGATCGGCAAACGAATGCTATCGCCACGGCCGCGCTTTGCGGCGATACCGTAGCCGCGTGCCAGAACTCGATCTCCCGTATGTCGACGAGCATGCCGTCGACGTAAGCGAGCCGCGCGATGTCGTGTGGAATGCAGTCGAGCAGTACGCGCATGGGCTGGGCTTCGGCCGTCACAATCCGATCGCGATGGTCCTGGGCACCGAGCCACGCGGCGGCTTTCGCGTCACGGAGAGCGTGTCGGGCGAACGCCTCGCCCTTGAGGGTCGGCACCACTTCTCCCGCTACCGGCTCGTCTTTGAGCTCGGACCGACGACGGCCGGATCCATCAGGCTCACCGCCAAGACGTACGCGGAGTTCCCCGGCCTGCGCGGTCGTACCTATCGCGCCCTCGTCATCGGCTCGCACGGCCACGCCGTACTCACCTCGGGGATGGTCAGATCCATCGCGCGGCGGGCCACGAAGCTTGCCGCAGAGCAGGGCGGATAGCCCAGTAACGCAAAAGCCCCTGACCCACATCTCTGCAGGTCAGGGGGTCTTTTCTCCATGGTAGCCCCGACGGGATTCGAACCCGCGCTACCGCCTTGAGAGGGCGGCGTGCTAGGCCGCTACACAACGGGGCCATGGGTGGTCTTGCAACCGGTGAAACCCTATCGTGCGCGCTGAGACAGCGTTCAAAAGGGTTTCGCTGGGATACTAGGACTCGAACCTAGAATGGCGGTACCAGAAACCGCTGTGTTGCCAATTACACCATATCCCAATGGCTCTGCCGGGGCCTGAGCCAGACGCCGACTTTACCCGACTCCCCCGCCCGCGCCCAAACCGGACTCGTCCAAAACGGCATCCAATCTGGCGATCGTCTTCTCGCGACCAAGCAGCTGGAGCGACTCGAACAGCGGCGGCGAGATGCGGCTGCCGGTGACGGCGACGCGCACCGGCCCGAATGCCAGTCGAGGCTTGAGCTCGAGACCGTCGATCAGGCCGGCTCTCAGGGTGTCCTCGATCGCGGGCGTCGTCCAGTCAGGAATGTCGACGAGCGCGTCGCGGGCAGCGCGTACGACCACGATGCCCTGTTCGTCGAGGTTCTTGACGCGGTCGGCCTCGTCGATCGCGAAGTCATCGTCGGACACGAACAGGAACCGCAGCATGTCGACCGCTTCGGTCAGCAGCGTCATGCGCTCGTGCACCAGCGGCGTCGCGGCGGCCAGGTTGCCCAGCTGCTGCTCGGTGGGCGGATCGGAGATGAGGCCGGCGGTCTGGAAGTACGGGACCAGCCGATCGCGTACGTCATCCTCGGCGAGCAGGCGTACGTGCGAACCGTTGATGGCTTCGCACTTCTTGATGTCGAACCGGGCCGGGTTGGGGTTGACCCGACCGATCTCGAAGGCCTCGACCATCTCGGCCATCGAGAAGATGTCGTTGTCGTCGGAGATCGACCAACCCAGCAGCGCGAGGTAGTTGAGCAGCCCCTCGGGCAGGAAGCCCTGCTCGCGGTAGCCCAGCAGGTTGGACTCCGGATCACGCTTCGACAGCTTCTTGTTGCCGGCACCGGTGACGTAAGGGAGGTGTCCGAAGTCCGGCGTGAAGCCGCCACCGATGCCGATCTCGGCGAACGCCTCGTACATCGCGATCTGGCGCGGCGTCGAGCTCAGGAGGTCCTCGCCGCGGAGGACGTGAGTGATGCCCATGAGGGCATCGTCCGTGGGGTTGGTCAGCGTGTAGAGCGGCTGGCCGTTGGCGCGCACGATCACGTAGTCCTGGACGTTGTCCGAGCCGAACGTGATCTCGCCGCGTACGAGATCAGTAAACGTGTAGTCCTTGTCGGGCATCTTGAACCGGATGACCGGCTGGCGACCCTCCGCCTCGTAAGCGGTGATCTGCTCGTCGGTGAGAGTGCGGTGCAGGCCGTCGTAGCCACTGGACTTGCCGGCCGCGCGGGCGGCGTTGCGGCGGGTCTCGAGCTCCTCGGCGCTGTCGTACGCCTTGTAGGCGAAGCCGGCGTCGAGCAGTTGCTGGGCCACGTCCGCGTAGATCTCCATACGCTCGGACTGGCGATAGGGCCCGTGGGGTCCGCCGACCTCCGGCCCTTCGTCCCAGTCGAGCCCCAGCCAGTGCATGACGTCGAGCAGCAGGTCGTACGACTCCTCGCTGTCCCGCTCGGCGTCCGTGTCTTCGATGCGGAAGACGAACGTGCCGCCGTGATGGCGCGCGAACGCCCAGCTGAACAGTGCGGTGCGAGCCATGCCGACGTGCGGGTTGCCGGTCGGCGAGGGACAGAAGCGGGCGACGACGGGCCGGTCAGTCACGCGAGACCACCGAATTGGTGAGGGTGCCGATGCCCTCGATCGTCACGCTGACCTCATCGCCGACCTCCATGGGTCCGACACCCTCGGGGGTGCCGGTGAGGATGACATCGCCGGGCAGCAGGGTCATGAACGACGAGACGTACTCGACGATGTCGGGAACCGTGAAGACCATGTCGGACGTACGACCATCCTGCTTCACCTCGTCGCCGAGGCGAGTGGTGACGGCGACGTCGGAGGGATCGAAATCGGTCTCGATCCAAGGACCGAGCGGGCAGAACGTGTCGAAGCCCTTGGCGCGGGTCCACTGGCCGTCCTTCTCCTGCAGATCGCGCGCGGTGACGTCATTGGCCACGGTGTAGCCGAAGATCACCTTCGCAGCGTCCTCGGCGGAGATGTCGCGGCAGATGCGGCCGATCACGACGGCGAGCTCGCCTTCGAAATGCACATTGCTGCTCTGGGTCGGATAGAAGATCGGCTCGCCGGGGCCGATCACGCTGGTGTTGGGCTTGAGGAAGATCAGCGGCTCAGCGGGGACCTCGCCGCCCATCTCGGCGGCGTGCTTGACGTAGTTCTTGCCGACGCAGACGACCTTGCTGCGCGGGATGACCGGCGCGAGCAGGCGTACGTCCGCGAGTGGGATCTTCTGGCCGCTGAGGTTGAGCCCGGCATACAGCGGATCGCCGTTCAGGACCGCGATGGTGGGGACACCGTTGTCATCCCCGATGACTCCGAAACGAGGATCGTCGTCCCCCGCAAACCTGGCGATACGCATATGGCCCAGCCTATCGGTGGGGTTTGGCCCCCAAGATCTGGCGGCCAAACCACCACTCGAAAGGGGGACGAATGGTGGTTTGGCTGCCCCGTCTTGGGGGCCGTGGGCGGCTGAATGTGCCCAGTGCGTCTGGGCCCGCTGTGCTGCCATCTCGTAGACGGGCGGCACGATGTGCGGCCGAGCGAGGTTGGCCGCAGGTGCAGGCCTTGCGACTACGAGCTTCCCTATGTCGTCGGTGGCGGCGTCGTAGCAGCGCAACGAGTTGTCCG
>JAOPXO010000170.1 GCA_025965115.1 Aeromicrobium sp. | reverse complement strand
CCGGGTTCTGGCAGCGGCAGCTCAATGTCATCGCCTCTCCCGGGCAGGGCATCCGAGCCATCTTCGACCTGATGCCGACGGACACCCCCGACGACTGGGCCGTCGTTGCCGCACGGATGCAGAACATTCCCGCCGCAATGAGCGGCTACCTCGCATCGTTGCGGGCCGGTATCGCCGCCGACAACGTCCCCGCGATCCGGCAGGTACGCGAGGTCTCGGCCCAGGCGCGCAAGCATGCCGAACCCGAGGGGTTCTTCTTCGGACTCACCGCCAACGCCCAGGAGCAGGGCGTGCCCGAGTCGCTTCGCAGCGACCTCGAGTCCGGCGCGAAGGCAGCCGCAGATGCGTACGCCTCGCTCGTCGAGTTCCTTGACAGTGAGCTGGCCCCACACGCACCGGAGGCCGACGCGGTCGGTCGCGAGCACTACGCCCTCGCGTCGCGGGGGTTCGTGGGCGCCGAGATCGACCTCGATGAGACGTACGACTGGGGGCTCGAGGAGCTGGCACGGATGGTTGCCGAGCAGGAGGCCATCGCCGACCAGATCCTGAGCGGTGCCACCGTCGCCGAGGCGATCGAGCTGCTCGACACCGACTCCGCACGCAAGCTGCACGGCACCGATGCCCTGCGGTCCTGGATGCAGGAGACCAGCGACCGCGCGACCGAGGACCTCGGACGCACCCATTTCGACATCCCGGAGCCCATGCGCCGCATCGAGTGCATGATCGCTCCGACCCAAGAGGGCGGCATCTACTACACGCCGCCGAGCGAGGACTTCTCCCGCCCAGGCCGGATGTGGTGGAGCGTCCCAGAAGGCGTGACCGAGTTCGACACCTGGCGCGAGCTGACCACGGTCTATCACGAGGGCGTGCCGGGCCATCACCTCCAGTGCGGACTGGCGACCTACAACAGTGCAGAGCTCAACGCCTGGCGTCGCATCAACTGGAACTCTGGCCACGGCGAGGGCTGGGCGTTGTACTCAGAGCGGCTGATGGCCGATCTCGGCTACCTCGACGATCCGGCCGACCGGCTCGGGATGCTCGATGGCCAGCGCATGCGTGCCGCGCGGGTCGTCCTCGACCTCGGCGTACACCTCGGCAAGCCCAAGCCCGATGGCTCCGGACCGTGGACCGGGGAGTACGCATTCGAGTTCATGGCCCAGCACGTCAACATGAATGAGCCCTTCATCCGGTTCGAGGTCAATCGCTACCTCGGCTGGCCCGGACAGGCGCCGTCGTACAAGGTCGGCCAGCGCATGTGGGAGCAGCTGCGCGATGAGTATGTCGCCGCCAACGGGCCGGACCTGAAGGAATTCCACCGTCGCGCCCTGGCGGTCGGCAGCATCGGCCTGGGCACTCTGCGCCAGACACTGCTCGGCTGATCTAGGCCGGCGTCCCGTCGGGCACGGGCTTGCCCTTGCCGCCCTTGCCTTCGTTGTCGTCGCCCGGCACCCGGAGCGCACGCTCGAGCAGCAGGCCCGCGACCATCAGGAGAAGGCCGGCGATCGCCGCTCCACCGGCGTGGAAGACGCGCTCCCTGCCCAGCGGGGAATCGGTCGAGTTGACGAACGCGAGGGCGAATCCGCCATAGACGCCGGCGAACAGCGCACCCACCGCGGCGCTTGCCTTCGCCAGGGCAAGCATCGTGACCCCGTGCTCGGACGTCATGCGCTGGTGCTTCTTGTGCAGACTCTGCCAGGTGTTCCAGGCCAGCCCGCCCACCACACCGGCACCGAGCAGCAACGCCAGGGCGGCCCCCCAGTTGACTCGCGGCGCGGTGCCATCGAGGCGTACGACGACCACCGGGATCAGCCTGCCGATGATCAGGCCCACACCGATCAGAACCGCGATCAGCAGGACGGAGGTGCGCTTGTTCTTGTTGATGCGTCGACCCTCCTCAGGCTGTGCCCATGAGTCACAGGATGATCTCGAGGTCCTCGCGCTTGTGAACGGTGCTCGTGTCGATGTCGCCGATCAGGTCAGCCGCGAAGCCGTGCCCGGGGATCTCGCCCTCGGGATCGATCTCAAGCCACGGGACGAGGACAAAGCCGCGCTCGTGGGCTCGCGGGTGCGGCAGGATCAGCTGCTCGTCATTGGCGACGCGGTCGCCGACCACGATCAGGTCGACGTCGAGTGTGCGGGGCGCTCCGATCTCGGAGCGTTCGCGGCCGAACGCATCCTCGATCGCCAGAGCACGATCGAGCAGCGTGTGGACCGTCAGGGTGGTGTCGATCAGCACAACCGCGTTGAGGAACTTGCCCGACTCGGCGGGGCCGCCAACGGCCTCGGTCTCGTAGACCGAGGAGATGGCCACGATCGTGACCTCGGGGGTGTCTTCGAGTGCCGAGACGCCGCCTTGGAGGTTGCCGTGCCGATCGCCGAGGTTGGACCCGATCGCCAGCACTGCCTGACGGATGGGGCGCATGCCGCCGGTCATCGTGTCAGCGTCGAGGACGTATGGGGTGGGCGCTTCGCTCACGGTCTGCTCCGCTCTATCGTGACGGTGACATCGTCAAATGGCACCGCGATGGGCGCTGCTGGTTTGTGCACGGTCACGCTAACCCATTGCACCCACTGGCTCACCAGGCACACGTCCACGATGCGCAGTGCCAACGTCTCGATCAGGTCGACCGGGTCGTTCACGATTGCGTCGTGGACGCTCTGGGCCAGGGCGCCGTAGTCGACCGACTTGGTCAGATCGTGGTCGCGGGCGGCCGGTCCGAGGTCGAGCCCGAGGCTCACATCCGCGATGAACAGCTGACCGTCCTCGCGCTCGAAGTCGAACAGACCATGGTGCCCATGTGCCGAGATGCCGTGCAGGTCGATGCGGTCGAGTCCGTCTGGAATTGTCATGATTCCTCCGGGTCGATGGCACCGAGGTCGGCGACCGGCGAGGCGTGCCGAGACCAGAACTTCCAGCCGCTCGTGTCACGTACCAGAATACTGGTGCAGATCGCCTTACCTCCCGTGAAGGTTTCCTCGGCCGACGGCACGCTGCCCGACAGGATGTTCTCCGTGCAGGTGATCGCGACCGTCGTCGGCTCGGAGGACTCCCGCGGAAACGCGGTCAGCTCGAGCTCGGTCAGGAAGAACTGGATGTAGCCGACATTGGCCATCAGCACGGTCCAGGACCGCAGCACTGACACCGTGCCGCGCAGTGGTGTCGCCCCGGGGTGCACGCAGGAGGTGTTGGGGTCGTCGACCCACAACGACGCCATGAGGTCGACGTCGCCGGTCTCGATCGCGTCATAGAACGCCCTGTGCACGGCGAGTGCCGCCTCGCTCATGCCTGCTCCTGCGCGAGCCGTGCGACGACGCGTACGGCATCAGCCGTGGCGGTGGGCTCGTGCACGCGTACGCACCAGACGCCTGCAGCGGCCGCGAGAGCCGAGATTGCGGTCGTCGCGGCCTCTCGCTCATCGGTCGGCCGAAGGTCGTCTCCGACAGCGAGCAGCTCGCCGAGGAAGCGCTTGCGGCTGGCCGCGAGCATCACCGGGAAGCCGAGCTCGGTGAACGCGTGGAGGTTGGCCAGCACCGCCCAGTTCTGGTCTCCCGTCTTGGAGAAGCCCAGACCAGGATCGAGAATGATCCGCTCGCGAGCGACCCCGGCCGCAAGAGCCACGTCGACCTGCTGCATGAGCTCGCCGGCGATGTCGGCGATCAGGTCGTCATAGTCGGTGTGCCGCTGCATGACTGCGCTGTGCTCGCGCCAGTGCATCAGCACGATTGGGCAGTTGGCTGCGGCAGCCACCGCCATCATGTCGGGATCGGCGCGGCCACCTGACACGTCGTTCAGAAGCTCTGCACCGGCAGCCAAGGCGCGCCTCGCCGTCACCGCCCGCATCGTGTCGACCGACACGCGTACGCCCTCCGAGACCAACCCCTCGATGACCGGGAGGACGCGGCGCAGCTCCTCCTCGGGATCGATGCGGATCGCGCCGGGCCTGGTCGACTCACCACCGACGTCGACGAGGTCAGCACCGGACTTGGCGAGCTCAACGCCGTGCCGGATGGCCGTCGCGGCATCGAGCCACTTGCCACCGTCGGAGAACGAGTCAGGGGTGACGTTGACGACGCCCATCACGAGGCACCGGTCAGTGGCGAGTCCGGGCAGCACGGGACGTGCCTATCGCGCGGTGATGAGGCCCATGGCCTCGGCTCGGGTCGCCGGGTCGCGGAGCTGTCCGCGCACCGCACTCGTCACGGTCTTGGCACCGCCCTTGCGTACGCCGCGCATCGCCATGCAGAGATGCTCGGCTTCGATCACGACGATGACGCCGCGCGGGTCGAGGTGCTCGACGAGGGCGTCGGCGATCTGGGTAGTCAGCCGCTCCTGCACCTGGGGCCGGCGGGCGAAGACGTCGACGAGCCGAGCCAGCTTGGACAAGCCGGTGACTCGCCCGCCCTCGGTCGGGATATAGCCCACGTGCGCGACACCGAAGAAAGGCACCAGGTGGTGCTCGCACATCGACCACATCTCGATGTTCTTGACCAGCACGAGCTCGTCGTGACCGACCTCGAACACGGCGGTGAGGACATCCTCGGGGGTCTGGTCCATTCCCGCGAGCAGCTCGACGTACGAACGGGCGACGCGGGCCGGCGTCTGCTTCAGGCCGTCGCGCTCGGGATCCTCGCCGATCGCGATCAACAGCTCACGGATCGCCGCCTCGGCGCGCGGGAGGTCGACCGTCACAGGCCCGGGTTGCCGTGGATGTCGGGTCCGGCCGGCGGCGGAGCGTCGGAGCCGGAGTCGGGACCGATCACGACGGGGGTGCCGTTCGGGTTGGTGCCGTTCTTGCCGGCGTAGGACTTGCCCTCGATCGTCGCGACCGGCGGCACCTTGGAGGGGACGCGGGTCTTTGAGCCGGTCCACGGCGGCCGGATCTCGCGGCGCCGCAGCGGTTTGAAGATCTCCGCAACCTGCGCCTTGTCGAGCGTCTCCTGCTCGAGCAGCTCGGTGACCAGGGCGTCGAGGACGTCGCGGTTCTCGCTGAGGATGTCGAATGCTTCCTGATGCGCGAAGGAGATCAGGCTGTTGATCTCCTCGTCGACCACGGCGGCGACCGACTCGGAGTAGTTGCGGGCGTGGCCGATGTCGCGACCCAGGAATGGCTGGCCCTCGTTCTCACCGAGGCGTACGGCGCCAAGGCGCTCGGTCATGCCGTACTGGGTGACCATCGCGCGGGCCAGACCCGTGGCCTTCTCGATGTCATTGCCGGCACCGGTCGTCGGGTCGTGGAACACCAGCTCCTCGGCCGCGCGGCCACCCATCATGTAGGCGAGCTTGTCGAGCAGCTCGGCGCGCGTCTGGGAGTACTTGTCCTCGTCGGGCAGCACCATCGTGTAGCCGAGTGCGCGCCCCCGAGGCAGGATCGTGATCTTGTGGACGGGGTCGCTCTGCGGGAGCGCCGCAGCCACCAGCGCGTGGCCGCCTTCGTGATAGGCCGTGATGCGACGTTCCTGCTCGTTCATGAGCCGGCTGCGCTTCTGCGGGCCGGAGATCACGCGATCGATCGCCTCATCGAGGGCGGCATTGTCGATCGTCTTGGCGCCATTGCGGGCGGTGAGCAGCGCGGCCTCGTTGAGGACGTTGGCGAGATCGGCACCACTGAACCCAGGGGTGCGCCGACCGACGGCTTCGAGGTCGACGCCCGGTGCGATCGGCTTGCCGCGCGAATGAACCTTGAGGATCTGGGTGCGGCCCTTGAGGTCCGGGACCTCCACGCCGATCTGCCGGTCGAACCGGCCAGGACGCAGCAGGGCGGGGTCGAGCACGTCGGGACGGTTTGTCGCCGCGATCAGGATGACCCCGCCGCGTACGTCGAAGCCGTCCATCTCGACCAGCAGCTGGTTGAGGGTCTGCTCGCGCTCGTCGTGGCCACCACCCATGCCGGTGCCACGGTGGCGTCCGACCGCATCGATCTCGTCGATGAAGACGATCGCAGGGGCGTTTTCCTTGGCCTGTTCGAACAGATCGCGTACGCGGCTGGCGCCGACGCCGACGAACATCTCGACGAAGTCCGATCCGGAGATCGAGTAGAACGGCACGCCCGCTTCGCCGGCGACGGCACGAGCGAGCAGCGTCTTGCCTGTGCCCGGCTGGCCGTACAGCAGCACGCCCTTGGGGATCTTGGCGCCGACGGCCTGGAACTTGGCCGGCTCCTGGAGGAACTCCTTGATCTCGGCGAGCTCCTCGATCGCCTCATCGCACCCGGCGACGTCGGCGAAAGTGGTCTTGGGGGTGTCCTTGGTCATCAGCTTGGCTTTGGACTTCGCGAACTGCATGACCCGCCCGCCACCGCCTGCGGCGTTGTTCAGGATCCACATCATCACCACGATGATCAGGACGAATGGCAGGAGCGTTTCGAGCAACGAGAAGATCGGGTTGCTCTTGGGGATCTCGACGTCGTACGTGTGGAGCTTCTTGTCCTGGACTGCCTTCTCGGCGTGCTGCACGAGCTCAAAGCCCTGGTCGCCCAGCCACGTGGCCCGGATCTTCTTGCCGTCGACGAGAGTGGCCTGAATCTCCTGCTCGCGCTCGATGAACTTGACGTCCTTGACCTTGCCGTCGTCGAGGTAGGTCACCATCGTGGCGGTTTTGACCTGCTTGAATCCGTCAGCCTTGCCGGCCACCGCGAGCACCAGGAGGACGACGATGAAGATCGCGAGGATCCAGGGCAACGGGCCCTTCAAGAGGCGTTTCAGATTCATGTTGGACGTGGAACGGGTCCACTTCTCCTGTGTGCTTGTGGGGATTCAGACGGTACACGGCGCGCCGTACCCCTGTGGAACGTGGTTGGCAACTCCTTTAGTTCCCCTGAGCATGCCCGTGCAGGGGTTCACCAACGCGGTCGTTGAGTCAGATTGCACGGCGCGGGCGGGCACCGCGCAGGGGCTTCACCGAGTCGTACGTCGTCGCGAGAGCCTCGGTGGTCCGCTCGTGATCGTGTTGGGCGACACCGATCCACATGCAGTCGACCAGGCTCAGCTGGGCGATCCGGCTCGCCATGTCTCCCGACCTGAAGACCGTCTCGCGCACCTTGGTGAACAACGTCAGGTCAGCAAGCTCGGTCGCTGGCGTGTCAGAGGTGTTGGTGATCACGACTGTCGTGGCTCCCCGCGCCCTCGCGGTCCGGAGGAAGTGCGCGATCTCATTGGTCCGACCGCTGTGGGTGAACCCCATCGCGACATCGCCTGGACTGAGCAGAGACGCCGTGGCGACCGCCTCGTGGGCGTCGATGAAGCTGAACGAGACGCGGCCGATGCGCAGCAGCTTCTGGGTCAGGTCGCCAGCCGCGAGCGCACTCGCCCCGACGCCGAACATCACCGACCGATCAGCAGTCACCAGACCCGCAACGACCTTTTCGAGCACGGCCAGGTCGAGTGCGGCAATCGTTTCCTGCAGGCCGACCTTCTCGGCGAAGGACACCTTCGCGACGGCGTCGGCCAGCGAGTCGGAGGGACTGATTGCGGAGCGCCACCGGGTGTTGGCCGGGTCGCCGGCATCATCGCGGTGCGCGGTCTCGCGACCGATCTCGCTCGCCAGCTGGATGCGCAGCTGCGAGTAGCCGGTGAGGCCGAGCGTGCGGCAGAACCTGACGATCGAGGCCTCGGACGTCTGGCAGCGCACCGCGAACTGGGAGATCGTCTCGTCCATCACGATGTCCGGCCGAGCCAGGATCTCAGCCGCGATCCGCGTGCCCACTGGCGACAGACCAGGTGCCAACGACTGGATGCTGCTCTGGATGCTCACGCCATCGCCTCCGATAGAAGCCCATGATTCGGGGGCGTTGGCAAGTACCCGGTATCAAGATTGGTTCGCTGGCGCTCTCTCATGACAAAGCACAGCGTAGCGAGTGCGGTGACATTGATCTACATGTATTGCCGCATTTGAGAAAACCAGTTTCAGGAATACACGTGTGGCGAGAGCGTGCCGATACAGCGCAGGTTGCGGTACTTCTCGTCATAGTCGAGGCCGTAGCCGACGACGAACGCGTTGGGGATGTCGAAGCCGACATAGGTCACGTCGACATCCATCGTGACCGCGTCGGGCTTGCGAAGCAGCGTCGCGATCTCGACCGAGGCAGGGCCGCGGGACTTCAGGTTGGCGATCAACCACGACAGCGTGAGACCGGTGTCGATGATGTCTTCGACAACGAGCACGTGACGACCGTTGATGTCGGTGTCGAGATCCTTGAGGATGCGTACGACGCCGGAGGACTTGGTGCCCGAGCCGTAGGACGAGATCGCCATCCAGTCCATCTCGACGTGCCGGTTGAGGCTGCGAGCCAGATCGGCCATCACCATGACTGCGCCTTTGAGCACGCCGACCAGCAGGAGGTCCTTGCCGTCGTAGTCGGCTTCGATCTGTGCTGCCATCTCGCCGAGCCGCTCGAGGATCTGTTGTTCGGTCAGCAGGATCTGGTCGGGCTCGATGTCGCTCGCGACATGCGTCTGGTCCACGTGGTCAGCCTGCCACAGGCGTGACCGCAAAGGTCAGCGCATCCCCGACTCGAGTGCAGGCAATCGCGCCGGGCAGCTCGATGCGCTGCTGTCCGTGCCAATCGGTGATCAGGCGATCCAGTTCGGCAAGGTGCGCGGCGGTCAGGGCGGACGGGTCGGCGCCGGCCTCGAGGGCGGCCCGGCGCAGCACGCGCGATCGCAGTGCGGCCGGCAGCTGGGTCAGCGTCGGGACGTCGCGAGGGTTGTCCACCGCGGCCGCCAGCGAGTCGAGGAGGTCGCCGTCGGCTCGGAGCTGATCGGCCGTACGTGCGAGTGCTTCGGCAACGCCGCCGCCCAGTACGTCCTCGAGCATCGGCAGCAAGTCGGCGCGGATGCGCGAACGCCGATAGGCCGGATCGCTGTTGTGCGGATCGGTCCACCACTCGAGGTCGTGGAAGCGGCAGATCTGCTCGGTGTCGGCGCGGCGCAGGGCGAGGAATGGCCGCCGGAATACGCCCGAGGCCGCTGACATACCGGCGAGGGAGCGCGGGCCGGAACCTCGACCGAGTCCGAGCAGAACGGTCTCCGCCTGGTCGTCGAGGGTGTGGGCGAGGAGCACGGCGTCGGCGTTCTCGGCTTCCAGCACCGAGTAGCGAGCCGCGCGGGCGGCGGCTTCAGGCCCACCGCGGCGGCCGACCTCGACCGACACGATCTCGGCGGGCACGCCAAGGGTTGCCAGCTGCTTGGCCGCGCCGCTTGCCACCGCCGCCGAGCCGTCCTGGAGCTGGTGGTCGACGATCACGGCACGCAGGTCGTACGTCTCCCGGTCGGCCACGAACGCAGACACTGCCGCGAGCGCGAGGGAGTCCGCGCCGCCCGAGACACCCACGACAACGCGGCTGCCGGGACTCAGGTCGGCCAGAGCCGCGCGGACCAGATTGCGACCGGTCGCGACCGCCGGGTCGAGTGCGCCGCCCATGTGTCGTCTCGGCTCAACCGTGGACGCGGGTGACCCACGCGGCCGGATCGAGAATTTCGGACTTCGTCGGCAGATTGGCCGGCTTGTCCCATACGGCGTTGAACCCGTGGAGTCCCACCTTGTCCATGACTCTGCGGACGAATTCGGCACCATCGCGATACTGGCGCATCTTGGCGTCGAGACCCATCAGTCGGCGAATCACCCGGTCGATGCTGCTCGCACCCTTGCGGCGCTCGGTGAACTTGCGGCGGATCTCGGCGACACTCGGAATGACTTCTGGGCCGACGCCGTCCATGACGACATCGGCGTGGCCTTCGAGCAAGGACATGATGCCGGTCAGCTGGTCGACGATCTCGCGTTGGCGTGGGTTCTGGAAGAGCTCGCTGAGTGACGCCTCCGACTCACCACGGACGATCTTGACGGCCTCGCCGAGCGAGTCGCCCAGGATCCTGGAGAGCGCCGACGAGTCAAGGTCGGTGGCCTCGATGAACTCGTCGAGCAGCGAGCGCATGTGGGCGCTGAGCCACGGGACGGCGGTGAACTGCACCCGGTGGGTCTCTTCGTGCAGGCATACCCACAGGCGGAAGTCATGAGGATCGACACCGAGCTGGCGTTCGACCTGGACGATATTGGGCGCGACCAGCAACAGCCGCCCGGCCTCGCCTGCGGGACCGACCCAGAACGGGTCGAACTGGCCAAGGACCTTCGACGACATGAACGACATCAATGCGCCGAGCTCGGCCCCGCCGACCTTCTCGCCGACGACCTTGCCGATCCCGGACGGCACCTTGTCGGCGGCGACCAGCTTGGCCATGACCGGATCCATCAGCACCCGGAACGTCTCGAGATTTGCCTCGACCCAGCGCGGACGATCGACGACCAGCACGGGCGCCGTCGCTGACCTGGCGCGCAAGTTGCTGAACTCGCGTACGGGCTGCTCGGACTTCGCGGCACCCTGACGAAGCTCGGCGACCGCTTCGGCCACCTCGGCGGCCGACAGCTCGGGGCCTGGCTTCGACAGACGTGTCGCCGTCGACAGCGCGAGCTTCCAATCGATCATGGGCCTAACGGTACGTCGTCGAGTGTCGTGATTGGCCGGCGTGAGCGTAGGTCACTTCTGGCAGGAGCAGGTGGCCAGCGCGGCCGCGACCCGGTCGAGCGCGGCCTCGGCGGTGACCGAGGCGATCGCGGAGGTGTGGTCGGCCATCAACGCGAAGATGATCGGGCTGCCCTCGGCGTCCACCGCATATCCGGCGAGTGAATGGATCCCGGTCAATGTGCCGGTCTTGGCCCGCACGAGTCCCCTTGCGCCTGGCAGGTTCGCGAAACGTTTGACCAGCGTGCCGGTGAACCCACTGACCGGCAGGTCGGAGACCAGGCTGGACGTCCGCGAGCGCTCCGACGCCGCGTGCAGGATCTCGGCCAGCGTTGCGGGTGCGACGAGATCGCGCCGGGACAGCCCGCTGCCGTCGAACAGCTTCAGCCCCGACGTGTCGATGCGGGCCGCCGCGAGCGCCAGCTTGACCGCTTCGCCGCCACCGTCGAATGTCGCTGGGCGTTGGGCGGCGATGGCGACATGGCGCAGCATGACCTCCGCGGCCTCGTTGTCGCTGGTGCGGATCAGGGTGCCGACGATCTGCGCGACCGTGGCACTCCGCACCGAAGCCACCGTCGGGTCGGTCTCGACGGCCGTCGCGGCCGACGGATCACCGTTGACGGTGATGCCGCGTCGGCCGAGGAGGCCGGCGAAGACCCGCGCGGCGCTGGCTGCCGGATTGCCGGAGCGTACGCCGCCCGCCACCCCCTGGTCGGTCCACAGCGCGCTGACCGGGGTGACGATATTGCCGCTGACGTACGACTTGGGCCAGGTCGGACTCACGCTCGGGCCGGTGAACAGCGAGGCGTCGTACCGCAGTCGTACGGACGTGACGTCGGCGTTCTTCAGCGCCGCGGCGGTGCGCGTGGCCAGCGTCGTCAGGTCGGCGTGGATTGCCCGATCATGGACCTTCGCCTGCTTCGTGACGAGGTACGGATCGCCGCCACCGACCAGCACGATCGATCCACCGTCGCTCACCGCGCCCTCGGCCGCTACCCGCGTGGTGAAGCGGTGCTGCGGATCGATCAAGGACAGCGCCGAGAAGCTCGTCATGAGCTTGGCCGTCGACGCCGGAACGAATGTGCCTGAGCCTCGTGATGCCAACACCGCCCCGGACGACGGATCGAGCGCAATGAATCCGGTCCTCGTCCCGAGCTCGGATTTGTCGAGGGCTGAGCTCACGGCGTCCGCGACCTTGGTCGGATCGGCAGATCCGGGCGGCAGCGCATCGACCGCGGCAACATCCGGCACGCGGTTCGTGGTCAGTGCGTGGGGCGCCGTGACGTACGCCGGGCCGCAGTCGCCATCGCAGATCAGCGAGTTGAGATCGCCCTGGCTCCACGCAAACGAACCGAGCAGAACTACGAGAGCAATCGCCGCGCCCGAGACCGCTGTGTTCCGACGCAAGTGCGTCACCCTGCGTACGGCTCGGTCACCCATATGGGCCAGACTATAGAGACCCCGGCGCGCCGAGTCCCCCGCGCGCCACACCATTCCAACAGCCGGAGGCACCAGTGATTTTCGACGTCACCGTGGAAATCCCCAAGGGCAGCCGCAACAAGTACGAAGTCGCCCACGCGACGCACCGCATCCGGCTCGACCGCACGCTGTTCACGGCCACGCAATATCCCGCCGACTACGGCTTCATCGATGACACGCTCGGGCTCGACAGCGACCCCCTCGACGCCCTGGTCCTGCTCTCGGAGCCGACATTTCCCGGCTGCGTCATCTCGTGTCGCACGATCGGCATGTTCCGGATGACCGACGAGGCCGGCGGCGACGACAAGGTCCTGTGCGTGCCCGCCAAGGACCCCCGCCAGGAGCACCTGCGCGACATCCACCATGTGCCGGAGTTCGACCGACTGGAGATCGAGCACTTCTTCACCGTCTACAAGGACCTCGAGCCCGGCAAGTCGGTCGAGGGATCCACCTGGACCGGGCGGGTCGAGGCCGAGGCCGAGATCCAGGCCAGCTACGACCGGTTCAAGGTCAACGGCGGCTACTGACCCAGTATTGCCGGGGACGACGGGACGAGTGACAGTGCCGAATGCGGGCGTGACCGTGTGTGTCATCGTGCCGGTCCTCAATGCCGAGGACACCTTGGCCGAGGCTCTCGATTCGGTCGTGGCGCAGACGATCTTCGCCCGGGTACGCACCATCGTCGTTGAGAACGGGTCGACCGACGGGAGCGCCGAGATCGCGGCCGCATACGCCGAGCGGCACGGAAACATCACGGTGATCCGCCACATCGGCGGCGGCTGTGGCGGGGCACGCAATGCCGCCCTGCCCCTCGCACTGGAGCCATACGTGGCGTTCCTCGATGCCGACGACATCCTCCCCTCGACGAGCCTCGAGCGCCGCGTGGACCTCATGGAACGTTCCGGCGCCGACATACTGGTCGGCGCGATGGAGACATTCCCCGACATCAGGTCCTACACCCCCGACCCGTTGTACGCGGAGGACCGCATTCTCGAAGGCCTGGCCGAGGCACCGCAGCTCGTCGACATCGCCAATGTCACCAACAAGCTCTTCCGGCGATCGTACTTCGACGCACCGGGGAACCTCTTCCTCGAGGACGTCTCCTTCGAGGACGTCACCATCACCATGCGCGCGCTCGTGGAGGCCCGACGGATCGCCGTGCTCTCGGAGGTCTGCTACCGCTACCGCAAGGATCCGAGCGCCACGACGATCATGACCCATGCCTTGGTGAAGCCGAGCAACTTCTGGGACCACCTGCGGATCAACGCACTGGTCCACGAGCGGCTCGCCGACGACCCGGCCGGCTCCGCACTCGTCGACCGCTACCTGATCCGTTCGATCCGGCGGTTCCTCGTCCACGCTCCCCAACGGCTCAGCCCTGAGGATCTACGGCAGTTCTTCGACGAGGCCCGCGAGCTGTATGGCCACTACCCGGTGAGCCTTCTTGCTGAGCACATGACGAAAGCCTCCTGGACGATGGCGTTCTATGCCCTGTTGGCTGACGACTTCGAGCTGTTCCGGGATCCGGACTCCCACATCCTCGGGGTCGAACTGGTCGACGGACATCCCCATCTGCAGATCGATCGCCCCGTGGAGCCGCGGCTGCGTCCGCTGCTGCGGATCCCGCCGCCGGCCAACCTTCGAGACGGCACGCTGGCGAGCGGGAACGGCGGGACCAACCTGAACGTGTCGGCACCGCGCCGCTCCGCACAGCGCCTCCGAACAGCGGCAACCAGGTTCGTTCGACGACCGGGCTGAGCTCAGGTCGTCGAGGTCCGCAAGAGCGTTCGCATCAGGTCGGCGAACACTCCGACATCGATCTTGCTGTCGAGTGAGCGCAGTGCGCCGAGGCCGATACCGAGGCTCAGCAGCACGGTGGCCGCCTCTTCGGCCGGCACAGCCAGCTCGACATCGGCATCCTGCATGACCTGACGAATGAGTCCGGCGATCGCGGCGGCGAGCTCGCGATGCCGCTTCACCAGCTCGGCGGCGACGAACGGGCTGTGCCGCGCAGCGGCGGCGAACTCGACCTCGAGGGCGGTCCACCTCGGTCGGCCGAGACCTTCGCGTGCCCATTCGGAGAACGCCTCGATGCGCCCGTCGAGGTCGGAGTCCTTGGAGAACGCGGCAACAACGCCCTCAACCTGCTCTTCGTGGATGCTGTCGAGGACGGCGAGGCAGAGCTCTTCCTTGCCGGCGAAATTGGAGTAGACGGCGCCCTTGGAGAACCCTGCACGAACGGCAACCTTGTCGAGCGAGGTCACGGCATAGCCGTCGGAGAGGAACATCTCGCGAGCCACTGCGATCAGACTCTCCCGCGTCTGGGCCTGTCGTTCGGCGCGGGTCACCCGCACACCCTCAACCGTCACCGTCTGCTCCTTCGGTCGCGCTCCATCGATGTGGGACGAGACACCTTTGCACACCGTCCAGATACCGATAGTATCTGAAATGTGATCACCAAGGACATAGTCATCGTCGGAACCGGCTTCTCGGGCATGGGCATGGCCATGAAGCTGCGTGAGTCGGGCCGCACCGACTTCGTCGTCATCGAGAAGGCCGATGACGTCGGCGGCACCTGGCGCGACAACACCTACCCCGGTGCTGAGTGCGACATCCAGAGCCACATGTACTCGTTCTCATATGAGCTCAACCCGGGCTGGAGCCGCGAGTACTCCGCGCAGCCCGAGATCTGGGCGTACATGCAGGACGTCGCGAAGAAGAACAAGCTCTACGACCTCATCCACTTCAACACCGAGCTCACGGGTGCCGTGTGGGACGAGGACCGTCTCCGCTGGACCGTCACCACCAGCCAGGAGACGTACGACACGCGCGTGCTCATCTCGGGCATCGGCGGCCTGCACATCCCCAACATCCCGAAGCTCAAGGGTGCCGAGACGTTCACCGGCCCCCATTTCCACTCCGCGCAGTGGCAGCATGATGTCGACCTCACGGGCAAGAAGGTCGCGGTCATCGGCACCGGCGCGAGCGCCATCCAGTTCCTGCCGCAGATTGCGCCCGAGGTGGGCCAGCTCGACGTCTACCAGCGCACGGCGCCATGGGTCGTCCCCAAGCACAATCACGACATCAAGGGCCGCAAGAAGGCCTTCATCTCCAAGGTCCCCGGCGGCACGCGGTTCTACCGCAACAGCCGCTACTGGTTCAACGAAGGCCAGCAGCTCGGCTTCACCGGACCGCTGCAGAACATCACGAAGCTCATGGAGAAGCAGGTCTCGAAGTACATCCGCAAGACGGTCCACGATCCCGAGACTGCCGAGAAGCTCATCCCCGACTACCGCCTCGGGTGCAAGCGTGTGCTCAAGACCGACAACTACATCCCCATCTACAACCGCGACAACGTCTCGCTCATCACCGACGGCATCGAGGAGATCCGGCCGGACGGGATACTCGCCACGGACGGCACGTTCCGTGAGGCCGATGTGATCATCTACGGCACCGGCTTCCACGTCACCGACGCCTTCGAGTGGGTCCACGTCACCGGCAAGGGCGGCCGCGACCTCTCCAAGACATTCCAGGAGCACGGCATCGAGACCTATCTCGGCATCTCGGTCTCACATTTCCCGAACTTCTTCTTCATGCTCGGCCCCAACACGGCCCTCGGCCACAACTCGGTGGTGTTCATGATCGAGCAGGAGACGAAGTGGATCATCAAGATGCTCGACACCATGGACGCGCGCGGTGCGCAGGCCGTCGAGCCGACGCCCGAGGCGCAGCGCGAGTTCAATGACCAGCTGCAGGAGAAGGTCAGCAAGGGAGTGTGGAGCCAGGGCGGCTGCACGAGCTGGTACCTCGACAGCAAGGGCAAGAACCGCACCATCTGGCCCGGATTCACGTTCCGCTACTGGTGGACGACCCGCAGGGTCGATCAGGGCGACTTCGCCTGGGAGCGTGCGGCATGAGTGAGGTCACGCACGAAGGACTACCTCCAGGACCCGGCACGAATGCCTATCTGACCACTTGGCGATTCCTGCGTGATCGCTACAAGCACATCCCGCCGATCCACGAGAAGTACGGCGACACGTTCCTGATCAAGCTGCTGCCCGGACCGCGCTCCTTGGTGATCTTTGCCGACCCTGCCGACGTCAAGGAGATCTTCGCCGCCGATCCGTCGCAGTTCCACGCCGGTGAGGGCAACACGATCCTCAAGCCCGTCATGGGTGAGCACTCAGTGCTGCTCACCGACGACATGGAACACCAGCGCGGTCGCAAGTTGCTGATGCCGGCGTTCACCGGCTCGTCCATGCGCGCCTACACGCCGCTGGTCGAGGCCATCGCCAAGGTCGAGATCGACTCGTGGCACGACGGCGACAAGCTCGTGACCCTCGACCGGATGAACGCGATCACGCTCGACGTGATCCTCCAGGTCGTGTTCGGCGTGACCGATGAGGACCGCCTCGCCGTGCTGCGGCCGAAGGTCAACAGGATGGTCAACATCGACGCCAAGATGCTGCTCGCCTGGTCATACCCCAAGCTGTTCGCGCTGCCACCGTGGCGCGGCTATTTCAAGAACCAGCAAGAGGTCGACGAGCTGCTGTTCGCCGAGATCGCCGAGCGACGTACGGCACAGGACCTCGAGGGGCGCGATGACGTCCTCTCGCGGCTGCTGCGGGTAGGCGACACCGAAGGCGAGGAGCCGCTCAGCGACATCGAGATGCGTGACCAGCTCGTGACCCTGCTGCTCGCCGGACACGAGACCACCGCATCCGCTCTCTCGTGGACGCTGCACGAGCTCGGTCGGCATCCCGAGATCCAGGCCAATGCGCTCGCGGCGGCCGACACCGGCGATGACGCCTACCTCGAGGCCTGCCTCAAGGAGGCCATGCGCCTGCACCCGATCATCGACTTCGTCGCGCGCACCCTGCAGAGCGATCAGGTCGTCGGCGGCTGGGCGCTCAAGAAGGGCACCACCGTCGCACCGTCGATCATGCTCTCGCACAGCCGCGACTCCAACTTCGCCGACGCGCACCTGTATGACCCCGAGCGGTTCACGGTCGGCAAGGTTGCCGCCAACACCTGGATCCCGTTCGGCGGTGGCGTACGTCGGTGTATCGGTGCCGCGTTCTCGCTGATGGAGGGCACCGTCGTGCTCCGCGAGGTGCTGCAGCGCTATGAGGTTGCTGCCGAGAAGGTCGCCCCCAACAAGCTCCGCAACATCACCAATGTGCCCGGCGACAAGGCGCCCCTGCGGCTCAAGGCCCGCTCGGCCTGATCCTTAGGCAGGGCCGACGGCGGTGATGCGCAGGACGGCTTCGCCCGCTTCGTCGGACGCCTTGAGGTCGACCTCGGCACTGATACCCCAGTCGCGGTCACCCTCAGGATCCTCGAATGTCTGGCGCACGGCCCAGGTGTCGCCGCGCTCCTTCACCATGAAGAGCTCCGGGCCACGGGCTGCCGGCCCGGTGCCGAGCTCGTCGTACTCCTCGCGATAGGCACCGATCGCCTCCATCCACGCGGTGGCGTCCCAGCCCTCTTCCGCATCGAGCTCGCCGAGCTGGCTCCATCGCCCGAAGGCGGCGAGCTCGACCCGGCGGAACAGCGCATTGCGCACCAGCACACGGAACGCCCGGGCGTTGCCGGTCACTGGCCGCGGCGGAGCCTCGCCCTCGGCACGAGGACGTACCTCGGCGGGGTCGACATCAGGAGCGATCAGCTCTTCCCACTCGTCGAGCAGGCTGGAGTCGGTCTGTCGTACGAGCTCGCCGAGCCACTCGGTGAGGTCGATCAGCTCCTCGTTGCGGGTCTTCTCCGGCACGGTGCGGCCGAGCGTCTTGTAGACATCGGACAAGTACCGCAGGACCATCCCCTCCGACCTGGCCAGACCGTAGTCGCCGATCAGTTCGGAGAACGTCATCGCGCGCTCCCACATCTCGCGGACGACCGACTTGGGTCGCAGCTCGTGGTCCGCGACCCAGGGATGTCCGAGGCGGTAGGACTCGTAGGCCGCGGTCAGCAGCTCCTCGAGGGGCTTGGGATGGGTGATCTCTTCGAGCAGCTCCATCCGCTCGTCGTACTCGATGCCGTCCATCTTCATCTCGTTGATTGCCTCACCACGGGCGCGGTGCCGCTGCGCCGAGATGATCGGGCGGGGGTCCTCGAGGGTCGCCTCGACGACAGAGACCACGTCCAGCGCGTACGCCGGATCGTCGCGGTCGAGCAGGTCAAACGCGGCGACCGCGAACGGTGAGAGGGGCTGGTTGAGTGCGAAGTTGGCCTGCAGATCGATCGTCAGACGGAGCGTACGACCGTCGTCGTCCGGAGGGTCGACCCGCTCGACCACACCACCGGCGAGCAGCGCCTCCACGATCTCGGCGACCTCGGCCAGCATCCGGTCCTGCGACTCCTCGGTCTCGTCGCTCTCGCGGAGCAACCGTTCGAGAGACGCGATCGCATCACCGTCGCGGGAGATGACGTCGAGCACCATCGCGTGGGTGACCCGCATACGTGAGACAAGGGGTTCGGGCCTGCCGGTGGTCAGCCGGTCGAACGTGCCTTGACCCCAGGAGACGAATCCTTCGGGTGGCTTCTTGCGATTGATCCGGCGCAGCTTCTTCGGATCGTCGCCGGCCTTGCGGACCAGGCGGGCGTTCTCGATCTCGTGATCCGGCGCCTCGGCGATCACGTGGCCCACGGTGTCGTACCCAGCCCGTCCCGCACGGCCGGCGATCTGCTGGAACTCACGCACCTGGAGCTGGCGCTGCTTGATCCCGTCGTACTTCGACAACCCGCTGAACAGCACCGTCCGGATCGGCACGTTGATGCCGACACCGAGCGTGTCGGTGCCGCAGACCACCTTGAGCAGCCCGGCCTGGGTCAACGTCTCGACGAGTCGGCGGTAGCGCGGCAGCATCCCGGCGTGGTGCACCCCGATGCCCGACCGGACAAGCCGCGAGAGGGTCTTGCCGAAGGCAGAGTTGAACCGGAAGTCGCCAAGGTGCTCCGCGATGATGTCGCGCTCCTCGCGGGTCGCGACCTTGATGCTGGTCAGCGCCTGGGCACGTTCGAGTGCCGAGAGCTGGGTGAAGTGCACGACATACACCGGGGACTGGTGCGTCTCGAGGAGCTGCTCGAGGGTCTCCTGCACCGGCGTCGACACATACTCCGAGATCAGGGGTACGGGTCGCTCGGTAGAGGAGACCAGTGCGGTCGAGCGGCCGGTACGCCGGGCCAGATCGCTCTCGAGCTTGGTGGTGTCGCCGAGCGTGGCCGACATCAGCAGGAACTGCGCACGCGGGAGCTCGATCAGCGGCACCTGCCACGCCCAGCCGCGATCGGGGTCTGCGTAGAAATGGAACTCGTCCATGATGACGAGACCGATGTCCGCACCGGCGCCCTCGCGCAACGCCACGTTGGCGAGGATCTCGGCGGTGGCGGCAATGATCGGGGCGTCGGCGTTGACCGCGGCATCGCCGGTGACCATGCCGACGTTCTCAGCACCGAAGATCTCGCACAGGTCGAAGAACTTCTCGCTGACCAGCGCCTTGATCGGCGCGGTGTAGACGGTGCAGTCGCCTCGCGCGAGAGCTGCCGCCATCGCCGCGGTGGCGACCAGGCTCTTGCCCGAGCCGGTCGGCGTGGCGAGCACGACATTGGAGCCGGCGACGCATTCCAGGATCGCTTCGTCCTGCGCCGCGTACAGGGTCAGCCCGCGGCTCTCGACCCAGCGGGCGATCGCCTCGTAGACGGCGTCCTCGTCAGTCGTCGTGCCCTTCGGCAACAGATCGATAAGCCGCACCCCGGCATTGTGCCTTCACCCTGCTCGCCAAGGTCATGCCGGGCTTGTGGGTGATTGTCCCGTGCGCGGCCTCAACGCCGCGCCCACCCCGGCGCCGACGGCGATGCCAAGCGCCCATCCCGCAAACACATCGGTGGCCCAGTGGGCTCCGAGATAGACCATCGACGCGGCGACGACCACCACTGCCAGCCCCAATACCGCCGCAGCCCAGCTGCGCTGGCGAGTCGAAGTCCAGGGCACGCTGATCACCAGGGCCACGGCCACCGCCGAGGTCACCGCCGCATGAGATGACGGCATGGCATAGCCGTCAATCTGGACAAGCGACAGGTCGAGTGGGGGGCGCAGTCGCTGGATGTGTTCTTTCAGCAGGCCGCTCACCTCTCCGGCCAGGCCGCTGGCAAGAACGACCGCAGCGCCGGGCCGCCACGCCCGGAACACGATGACGAGAACAAGACCCACGATTGCGCATCCCACGATGAAGGTCAGCGATGTCCCGATGTCCATCATCGCGCGGGTCACAGAGTCCAACGGGGCTGTCCGGTGCTGGTGGATCCACTGCAGCAGACGCTCGTCGAAGGAATGGCGGGTCTGCATGCACCGAAGCCTAGATGTGAGCTCTAAGCGGTCGCTTAGGGCTGCAGTATTGTCGCCGTCATGAAAGCTGCGCAGATCACCACGCTCGACGGTCCCTCCGCGGTCGAGCTCGTCGACCTCCCCACCCCCGAACCGGGTGAGGACCAGGTGCTGATTCGCGTGCACGCCGCCGGCGTCGCATTTCCGGACCTGCTCCAGAGCCGTGGCCTCTATCAAATGAAGCCGGATCTGCCGTTCACGCCGGGCGCTGAGATCGCCGGCGAGATCATCGCCGCACCGGAGGGCTCAGGCTTTGAGCCCGGGGACCGGGTTGCTGCACTGTGTCTGCTCGGCGGCTTTGCCGAGGAGGCGGTGGCGCCGCTCGACATGACATTCGCGTTGCCCGACACCCTGACCTACGAGCAGGGTGCCTCGGTCATCTTCAACTACGGCACGGCGTACTTTGCCTTGATCGAGCGCGGCCACCTCCAGCCCGGCGAATCCGTGCTGGTGCAGGGTGCGGCCGGAGGTGTCGGCACGGCCGCAATCCAGGTCGCCAAGGCATTCGGCGCGGGTCGAGTCATTGCCGTGACCTCGACGCCGGAGAAGGGTGCGGTTGCACTCGAGGCCGGCGCGGACGAGTTCGCCCTGGCCGACGGCTTCAAGGACGCCGCCAAGGAGCACGGCGGCGTGGACATCGTCGTCGACCCGGTCGGCGGTGAACGGTTCACCGACTCGCTGCGGTCACTGAAGGACGACGGGCGACTGCTCGTCATCGGCTTCACCGCCGGCGATATCCCGACTGTCAAGGTCAACCGACTGCTGCTCAACAACGTCTCGGTCGTCGGCGTGGGTTGGGGCGCGTACGTCTTGACGCGACCCGGCCACATCGCCAAGGAGTGGGCCGCTCTCGAGCCGCATCTCAAGAGCGGGGCGATCCAGCCCGTGGTCGGCCCGACCTTCCGGCTGGCGGAGGCCGCCCAGGCCCTGCTGACGCTGGACGAGCGGCGCGCCACCGGCAAGGTCCTGCTGGTCCCCGTGACCACTTGACGTACATACATCCCGTATGTATGTTTCTTCCATGACCCGTCCACCAGAGCTCGGCACCAGCCACGACCTGACCCTCGACACAGGAACGGTCCGCTACTTCGAGAGCGGCCCCGAAGCCGGACCGGTCGTCGTGTTCGTTCACGGACTCCTCGTCAATGCCGACCTCTGGCGGGGAGTCGTGGCACCAGCGGCCGCGGCCGGCCTGCGTACATTCGCCGTCGATTGGCCGCTCGGCTCGCACTCGCTGCCCATGCCCAACGCGGACCTGACCCCTCCGGGGGTCGCCGACCTGATCGCTGAGTTTCTCGAAAAGCTCGACCTGCACGACGTCACGATCGTTGCCAATGACACCGGCGGCGCCGTGACCCAGATCCTGATGACCCGTCACCCCGACCGGATCGGCGGAGTCGTCCTGGCGACCTGCGATGCATTCGAGCGGTTCTTCCCGCCAACGTTTGCGCCGCTGCCGGTCATGGCGCACGTTCCCGGATTCCTCGCGGTACTCACCCAGGCTGTGCGCATCCGCCCGCTTCAGCGCCTGCCCATCGCATTCGGCTGGGTTGCCAAACGCACCATCCCCCGCGAGATCGTCACCTCCTATCTCGCTCCCAGTCGGCACAGCCGGGCAATCCGCCGCGATCTCGGGAGGTTCCTGCGATCGGTCAACAAGCGGCACACCCTGGCCGCAGCCGAGAAGCTGCCGGCCTTCGACAAGCCGGTGCAGCTCGCGTGGGCGACGGAGGACAAGCTCTTCCCGATGTCGCTGGCCACCCGGCTCGCCGAGCTGCTGCCGCAGGCGACGATCGTCGAGATCGCCGATTCATACACCTTCATCCCCGAGGACCAGCCGGCCGCGCTCGCCGACCTCGTCATCGAGTTCGTGGCCCGCGTTGGCGCCTAGTCAGCAGGACCGTCGCGAGGCCACCCAGGCCGCACTCCTTGCGGCGGCCCGCCCGCTGTTCGCCGAGCGCGGCTTCGCCGAGGTGTCGGCCGACGAGATCGTGCATGCCGCCGGCGTGACGCGCGGGGCGCTCCATCACCACTTCACCGACAAGCGCGGGCTGTTCCGTGCGGTGTTCGAGCAGGTTGAGGCCGAGATCACCGAGGAGTTGGCAGGCCTCATCGGCACTGGTGGCGACGATGACCTCATGCCACGCGCGCTGACCGCATTCCTCGACATCTGCGAGCGCCCCGAGGTGCGCCGGATCGCCATGACCGACGGGCCCGCCGTCCTGGGCTGGCAGACCTGGCGCGAGATCGAGGCGCGCTACGGCTTGGGGCTGCTGATCGCGATGCTCGCCGACTCCCCCGTGGTCAACGAGTCCCGACCGGCACCGGTGCTCGCCCAGATCGTGCTCAGCGCGGCAGTCGAGGGAGCCCTGTTGATCGCCCACGCCGACGATCCGGTGGCCGCCCGCACCCAGGTCGAGGCATCGCTGTTCGCGCTGTTCGGCGACCTCCTGGGACCCTGACTCAGCGCTCGCTGTCCAGCATGGCCATCTGGGCCTCGGCGTAGCGCGATCCGGCCACCTGATCGGCCGGCATCGCCGCCTCGATCGCGGCGAGCTGATCGGTCGTCAGAGTCACGTTGGCGGCACCAAGCGTCTCGGTGAGGCGCTCGCGCGTACGCGCTCCGACGACCGGGACGATGTCGTCTCCACGGGACGCGACCCAGGCGATTGCGGCCTGCGCGACCGTGATGCCGGTGTCGGCCGCGACCTTGCGCAGCGCCTCGACCAGCTCCAGATTGCGGTCGAGGTTGTCGCCCTGGAACCTCGGGCTGTGCGCGCGGAAGTCGGTGACCGATGTCTTCGACGGATCGTAGTGGCCGCCGATCAGGCCGCGCGACAGGACGCCGTACGCCGTGATGCCGATGCCGAGCTCGCGGCAGGTGTCGAGAATGTCGCCCTCGATGCCACGCGAGATCAGCGAGTACTCGATCTGCAAGTCGCTGATCGGGTGCACCGCGTGCGCCCGGCGGATCGTCTCCGCGCCCACCTCGGACAGGCCGATGTTGCGGACATATCCGGCCTCGACCAGCTCGGCGATCGCACCGATCGTCTCCTCGATCGAGACGTCGGGGTCGAGCCGGGCCGGGCGGTAGATGTCGACGTGGTCGGTATCGAGTCGGACCAGCGAATACGCCAGCCAGGTCTTCACCGCTGCGGGGCGGGCGTCGAATCCGTGCCACGCGCCGTCGGGTCCGCGGAGGGCGCCGAACTTGACGCTGATGTCGACGGCGTCGCGATCCTGCCCCTTGAGGGCCTCGGCGAGCAGCAGCTCGTTGTGACCCATCCCGTAGAAGTCCCCGGTGTCGAGCAGCGTGACGCCGCCGTCGAGCGCGGCATGGATCGTCGCGATGCTCTCGTCGCGGTCGGCCGGTCCGTACAACGCGGACATGCCCATCAGACCGAGGCCGATCGCCGGGGTCGAGCCGAGGGTGCCGAGTGTCTTGGTGGTCAATGGTGAAGTAGTCATGGCTCCAGCCTGCGTCGGTTTTGCCGGAAGCGGGAGAGGAGCGTTCAACCACGGACTGCCGGTCCCTGTTTGGGATTGCGGTTCCGCGCGATGATGGACGTATGGACCGTCCCGCACTTGCCGATTTCCTCCGCCGAAGGCGCGAGGCGTTGCAGCCCTCCGAGGTCGGCCTCACCGTCGGCCCCCGGCGCCGCGCACCAGGGTTGCGACGCGAAGAGGTCGCCCACCTCACCGGCATGTCGGTCGACTACTACGCGCGACTTGAGCAGGCCAGGAGCCCGCAGCCGTCGACCCAGATGCTGCGTGCACTCGCACGTACGCTCCGCCTGTCCGAGGACGAGACCGACCACCTCTACCGGCTGTCCGGCCACGCCGCGCCCGATCGCACCGGCTCCTCGACGTACGTCCGACCGGTGCTGCTGCACGTCATCGACCAGCTTGATGATTGCGCTGCCTTCGTCGTCTCAGACCTCGGCGCGATCCTGGCGCAGAACCGACTGTCGCGGCTGCTGCAGGGCGATCGCACCGGCGTCACCGGGGTCGAGGGGAGCCAGACGTGGCGCTGGTTCGCCGAGCCCGAGACCCGCGGTGCCCCGATCGAAGACCAGGCGGAGGCGAGTCGCATCCGGGTTGCCGACCTGCGCGCCACCTGGTCGCGGCGCCCGAACGACCCGGACGTAAAGGAGTTGATCGACGCCCTGCTCGCGACCGGTCAGGAGTTCACCGAGATCTGGGAGCGCCACGAAGTCGGTCTCCGACATCCGACCCACAAGCGGCTCGTGCACCCGCAGGTCGGCGTGCTCGACGTCGACTGCGAGACCATGGCCACCGCCGAGGAAGGTCAGAGCCTGGTGATCCTCGGTGCCGCTCCGGGCACCGAGACGTACGGCAAGCTTCAGTTGTTGAGCGTCCTCGGCGAGCAGAGCCTCGAGGCCACGAAGTAGTCTCGCCCGCATGACCGCGTTCACCGGATTCCCGATGGCGGCGCTGGACTTCTACGACGACCTCGAGATGGACAACACCAAGTCGTACTGGGAGGCGCACAAGCCGACGTACAACTCGGCCGTCGCTGCACCGATGAAGGCGCTGACCGCGGAGCTGGCCGACGAGTTCGGGGCCGCCAAGATCTTCCGGCCCTACCGCGATGTGCGATTCGCCAAGGACAAGACGCCCTACAAGACTGCTCAGGGTGCCTTCGTCTCGAAGGGGCCGTCGACCGGATGGTATGTCCAGGTCGGCGCCCCGGGCGTACGCGTCGGAGCGGGCTTCTACGACGCCTCGACCGCCAGGCTCGCCAGCGTCCGCGAGGCGATCGTGCACGATCGGCACGGCGCCGAGCTCGAGGAGATCCTGGCGACGCTGAAGTCGTCCGGCTGGACACTCGGTGGTCACACGCTCAAGACAGCTCCGCGTGGCTATGACGTCGACCACCCGCGGATCGAGCTGCTGCGGCACAAGTCGATGACGCTGGGCAAGGACTACGGCTTCGAACCGTTCATCCATACTCCTGAACTGCTCGACCGGGTCCGCTCGGACTGGCGCGAAACCCGGCCGTTCGTCGACTGGGTGCTCGCCCACGCCAAGGGTTAGATCGTCAGGCCTTTGAGCGCAGCCTCGGGATAGCGTTCGCCGGCAGCAACTCCGACCGGTGCGGCCGCGTCGAGGTCTGCCAGGTCCTCGTCGGTCAGATCGACCTCGGCCGCAGCGACGTTCTCCTCGAGGTAGGTGCGGCGCTTCGTGCCGGGAATCGTCACGACCCCTTCCTGGTGCAGGACCCAAGCCAGCGCGAGCTGCCCCGGTGTGACTCCCTTGGCGCCGGCCAGCGCGCGCACCTTGTCGACGACCGCGAGGTTCTGGACCAGGTTCTCGTCGGAGTAGCGCGGGCTGGTCCGACGGAAGTCGTTCTCGTGCAGGTCATCCTTCGAGGTGATCGCTCCGGTCAGGATGCCGCGGCCAAGTGGTGAGTACGAGACGAACGCGATGCCGAGCTCGCGGGTCGTGTCGAGTACGCCGTTGACCTCGGGACTGCGCTCGAACAGCGAATACTCCGTTTGAACGGCCGACAACGGGTGGGTCGCGTGCGCCTTGCGGATCGTCTCCGGCGAGGCCTCCGAGATACCGAGGTAACGCACTTTGCCCTCCGTGACGAACTCACCCATGGCGCCGAAGGTCTCCTCGATCGGCGTGTTCGGGTCGACGCGGTGGATGTAGTAGAGGTCGATCGTCTCGCGGCCGAGGTGGCGCAGCGAGCGCTCGAGCGCCTTGCGGAGGTAGGCCGGCGAGCCATTCGGTCCCAGCCGTTCGCCCTCGTCACTGACCTCGACCCCGGTCTTGGTCGCGAGCGCGTACTCATCGCTACGATTCCCGATCGTGCGGCCGATGAGCTCTTCGTTGTGGAAGGGACCGTACATCTCGGCCGTGTCGATCAGGCTGACGCCGAGGTCGAGGGCTCGGGTCAAGGTCGCCGCCGACTCCTCGTCATCACGGTCGCCGTAGGCGAACGACATACCCATCGCGCCGAGTCCTTCGACGCTGGCCTCGAGGCCCTGGCTCCCCCATGCAGTGGTCTTCACGCGTTCAGCACCTTCTCTTCGTAGTAATCGATCTTGCGGTTGATGGCGTCCAGATGCGTCTGCACCTCGTTGAGGTCCTCGAGCACGTGGACGCGGTGAGCCTGGAGAATCGCGAGGCGCTGTGGCTCGCTCCCCTCGATCCGGTAGAGGTCGACGAACCGCTTGATGTCGCGGATCGGCATGCCGGTCTTGCGCAGCATCACCAGCGTGCCGAGCCACCGTACGTTGTCCTCGGTGTAGCGGCGCTGGCCAGAGGACGAGCGCTCCGGCCGGTGGAGGGTGAGCCCCTCCTTCTCGTAGTAGCGGAGGGTGTCGACGCTCAGGCCACTCAGCTCGGCGGCGGCGCTGATCGTCACCCCGCCTGCGGGCATCTCTGTCACAGTCATGGATTCAGCATGACCCCTGGAGCGCACTCCAGGTCAAGCCGAAATGCGTCGATCCTTCCCAAATGTGACGTGGACCACTACGTTCGGTCCGGGCCCACAGGGTCGGGGGGAGCACGTCACCTAGGAGGCACCGTATGTCGCTGGTCAGTCGAGCACGTCCACTTGTCGGAGCGTTGGGTCTTGCGGTCGCCGCACTCACCTTCGTCCCCTCAGCAGCACAGGCAGACGGCCCCGGTGCCGGCACGCCCTGGGTGGCGTCAGTCGGAGACTCCTACATCTCCGGCGAGGCGGGTCGATGGGCCGGCTCGTCCAACAGCAACTCGGCCTCGGCCGATGCGCTGGGCTCGACCGCGTACTTCGACAATGCGGCCAACAATGCCGAGACGATCGAGCGGTGCCATCGCAGCAAGAGCGCCGAGATCGGCATCGGCGGAGGCGTCAACAGCGTCAACCTGGCGTGTTCCGGCGCCGAGACGGCAACCGATGCCAGTGGCACCTACTTCAAGCCCGGCCTCGACTTCTACGACAACGGTGCCGGCAAGATCGGCCAGGCCAAGGCGCTCCAGCAGTTCGCGACGACCCACAACGTCAAGATGGTCGCCGTCTCGATCGGCGGCAATGACTTCAACTTCGCCGATGTCGTTCAGTCCTGCGTCGTCGACTTCCTCGGCTCGCCAAGCTGGTGGAAGGACTACTGCAATGACGACAGCAGCGTCACTGCCAACTTCACCAGTGCAAATGTCGCAGCCGTGAAGACGCGCATCTCCAACGCCTTCATCAACGTGCGCACCGCGATGCGGAATGCCGGATATGCCGACAGCGCCTGGACCTTGTTGGTGCAGAACTACCCGTCGCCGATCCCGAACGGCTCGGGCTTCCGGTACGGCGAGAGCGGCTACTCGCGCCAGAGCACTGGCGGCTGCGGCTTCTGGAGCAATGACGCCAACTGGGCGAACGCGACCGCGCTGCCGACGATCAACAGCACCGTCTCCGGCGCGATCACCCAGTCGGGTCTGACCAACACCAAGACGCTCAACCTGGCATCGGCCTTCAATGGCCGCCGCCTGTGCGAGACCGGTGTGGGGCTGTACGAGGAGGTCGGGCTCAGCTCGTGGACCCAGTCCGGTGCGGTCGACAAGACCGAGTGGGTCAACCAGATCCGTACGGTCACCACCGCCGGCAGCAGCCCGTACTACATCCAGGAGTCGCTGCACCCGAACTACTGGGGCCAGCTGGCGATCCGCTCGTGCGTACGCCAGGCGTACAACGGCGGTGCGCCGAAGAGCGGCACGTGCTCACGCACCGCCAACGGGCTCAGCGCCAAGGGCGAGCCGAACATGGGGTTGAGCTAGCGAGTGGGGTCGTCGCCGACCTGGATGAGCAGCTTGCCGAAGTTCTTTCCGGTGAGCAGCCCGAAGAACGCCTCCGGCGCGTTCTCCAGGCCGGCGACGATGTCCTCCTTGTAGCGGAGGTCGCCGGAGGCAATCCACGTGGCGACATCGTTCTGGAAGCTGCGGTAGTGACCTTTCACGAACTCGTTCTGGATGAAGCCACGCATCGTGATGCTCTTGGTGAGGATCGACGTCATGAGTCTGGCCGAGCGGTCCGGGCCGGCGGGCGCCTCGGTCTCGTTGTAGTGCGCGACCAGCCCGCAGATCGGCACCCGGGCGTACGTGTTGAGGCGCGGCAGCACGGCGTCCCAGACGTGGCCGCCGACATTCTCGAAGTAGACGTCGATGCCGTCGGGCACGGCTGCCTTGAGGTCCCTGGCGAAGGTCGGCGAGCGGTGGTCGAGCGCAACGTCGAAGCCGAGCTCGGTCAGCCAGGCCACCTTCTCAGCGCCCCCGGCGATGCCGACCGCGCGGGCGCCCTTGATCCGGGCGATCTGGCCGACGGCGGATCCGACCGGGCCGGCTGCGGCGGCCACGACGACAGTTTCGCCCGGCTGCGGCTTGCCGATCTCGAGAAGTCCCGCGTACGCCGTGAAGCCTGGCATGCCGAGCACACCGACCGCGGTGGAGATCGGTGCGCGTTCGGGGTCGAGCTTGCGTACGTGCTTGGCCGGCTGCACACCGTACGCCTGCCAGCCGAGGTGGGACAGCACGAAGTCGCCAGGTGCGAGCGAGTCGTCATGGGACTCGATGACCTCGGCGACCGTGCCACCCTGCATCACCGCACCGAGCTCCTGCGGGTCGGCGTACGACTTGGCGTCGTTCATCCGGCCGCGCATGTAGGGATCGAGGGAGAGGTAGATCGTGCGCAGCAACACCTCGCCGTCGCCGGGCTCGGGGATCGGCGCGGTCTCGATCTGGAAGTTGTCGTGGGTCGGCTCACCGTGGGGGCGGGACGCGAGCAGGATGCGGGTGTTCTCGTTGGTGGTCATCACCCGTGAGGTTAGTCGGTGGGCTCGACCGGCAGGACGGGCTGATGGGCTGGCCAGGGAGGTATCCGACAGACTGAGCAGATGGAGACCAAGTTCTGGCGATCGGTCGAAGTGCTGCATGACGTCGTCTATTTCGCACCTGACACCAAGGAGCGCTACGAGGTCCTCGGGCTCAAGGGCTACTGGATGGGTTACTTCGCGTCCCGCTCCGGCGCGATGGGTACCCCGTCGCCCGAGCAGGTCATCGCGACGTTCCACGGCTTCGCGCCGGCGATGGTGCGGCGCGCCCTACCGGATGCCTGGTCATTGGCCTCCCGCGACGACATACTCACCGCCCGGTTCGACCTCGCCCGCGATGCGCTGGCCCCCGCAACTGAGGCCGAGGGAGCCGACACCGCTCGCATCGCGAAGGAGCTCCAGGCGATCGTCGCGGGATTCGACTTCGCCGGCAAGCCGCTAGCCGCCGCCCACGCCTCGCTCGACAAGCCAACCGATGACACCGGACTGCTGTGGTGGGCCGCATCCGTGATCCGCGAGTATCGCGGCGACTGCCACATCGCGGTGCTCACCGCGGCCGGTCTGGACGGCACGGCCGCCAACACCCTCGCGGTCGCCGCGGGCCTCATCGGCGGCGAGCAGCGCGAGATGCGCGGCTGGACCGAGGACGAGTGGGCGGCCGGATACGCGCGACTCGCCACCCGCGGATGGGTCGAGCAAGACGGCACGATCACCGAGTCGGGCCGAGCAGCGCGCCAGCAGATCGAGGACGCGACGGATCGGGTCTGCGCGGCCGGCATGGGCAAGGAAGCGACCGCCCGGGCGATCACGGTGGAGGACGGTGTCCGTACGCTCGCACGCGCAGTGCTCAAGTCCGGCGCGATCGCCTTCCCCAACCCGACCGGGACTCAGAGTCCCTGACCCAGCGCTCAATCGGCTGCTGCGCCACACTTGCTCGATGACCATCCCCGCCCCGTTCTGGCGCTCCGTAGAAGCGCTCAACAACTTCGTCTATCTCGTGCCCGAGGCCGCGACGCACTACAAGTCGATCGGGCTCAAGGGCTCGTGGATGGGCTACTTCGCTTCGCGGTCAGCACCCATGGGTGCCGCCTCGCCCGAGCTCGTCACTGCAACATTCCACGGCTTCGCGCCGCACCTCGTACACCGTGCGATCCCGGATGCCTGGGCTCTGGCGACTCCCGAGGCCGTCCTCGCGGCGCGGCTGGCCCTGGCCGTCAACGTCCTCGGTCGGTCCATGACCGTCGAGCAGGCAGCCCCTCTCGCGGACGCGCTGCAGGAGATCGTCAACGGCCTCGACTTCGCCGGCAAGCCGCTAGCCGCCGCCCACGAATCAGTACCACTTCCCGACGACGACCTCGGACGGTTCTGGCTCCTCGACGCCGTACTCCGCGAGTTCCGCGGCGACTGCCACGTGGCCCTGCTGGTGTCCGAAGGCCTCAACGGTGTCGACTCCAACGTGCTCAACGTGGCTGCCGGGCGGACGTTCCCCAACCAGCAGCAGATGCGCGGCCGGA
>JAOPXO010000165.1 GCA_025965115.1 Aeromicrobium sp. | reverse complement strand
GCGTCGACGTGGACGGGCTCGACATCGACAGCCACGACCTGTTCTTCGGCAGCCTCTTCGTCAACGGGGTCGACGTGGTGCCGCTCGTCGATGCCGAGCTCAACAGACAGTTCCCGGGCCGCGAGCTGCAGAAGTCGCAGACACCCGAAGGCCTGCGCGAGGGTTGGATCGCTGTGCAGGCGGCTTGGCAGGAAACTGTGGATGGCACACCGACCGAACTGGTGGACACCCATGTCGAGGACGAGTGGTCCTTGGCCCAAACGTTGCGGCACCTCATCCTGGCGACGGACGCCTGGCTCCGCGGCGGGATCCTGCAGACAGAGCAGCCGTTCCATGAGATCGGCGAGATCTTTACCGGTGCCGGCGAGATGGGCTTCGACATGTCGATCTTCCGCGTCGAGCCGCCGGCCTACGAGGAGATCCTGGCGGTGCGGGCCGAGCGACAGCGGCTGGTGACCGACTTCCTGGCTACGGCCACGCCGGAACTGCTCGCGGAGGCACGCGACAACCCATGGGGCGGCGATGACTGGCATCCCAGCGTGGGTGACTGCATTCGGGTGATCCTGGAGGAGGAGTGGGCGCATTTGCGCTACATCCGACGGGACCTCGCTCTTCTGCGTTGAGCAAATCCTGCCTGCTCAGGCCCAGACCGAGGCGATGTCGCGCCGGTAGTGGCGGCCGGCCACCGCGGTGATCACGAACACCACCGGAGCGGGGATCTCCTTGCGCAGCCCGGCCTTGTCGTTGGCGGTGGCGCCGTCCTGAAGCCAGGCGAAGAAGTTGCCCATCCGGCCCTTGTGCGCCTTCTGCACCTTCTTCGCCGCTGCCACCATCGGTGCGGAGTCGTGATATCTGGCCGAGATCGGCTCCAGATCGCGTTCCTCGTGGGCGAGATGGTTGAGGAGTACGTCGCTCAGGTGGCCGACTGCCTGCCGCGCGAGGGCAGCCTCGTCCGCGGTCGGGCGAAGGTGGAACCGCGTCACCGCGACGCTTGCCTCCTCGAGGGCCTGGCGCATCGCGTCATGCTCTCCGTCGAGATCCTGGACGAGCGACAGATCCGCTCCGACCCCTTCGAGCGCCGGCCAGAACATGGTCTCCTCGTACGTGTGGTGATAGTGCAGCTCCTGCTCGAAGTTGTCCCACGCCCGCCGGAGCTGGTCGGCCCTGGGCTGCGAGTCCGCGGGGAACGTCGCGAAGGCGCTGTCGAACCGACCGAGATCACGTCGGAAAGCCGCGTGGACGACGGTGTTGAGTGTCTTGTGCTCGACGGTGGGGGTGCTGTTTTCGGTCATGACTGATCTCCTTGTTCTGGATGGGATGTGCTGGGTCGGCTGGCTTGCCATGCCTCGAGGGCTGTTGAGCTCGCCGGGTGGATGTCGTACTCCTCCTCGGACCCGGCCAGGACCGACGGGTCCGCCTTTCCGGTGATGACCGCGTGGACCGCGCGGAAGAAGTCGAAGCGCTCGGCGCCGGGTGTGACCGCGACCAGCAGGTCGCCGTCCGCGTCCGCGGTGGCGCCGAATGCGTGATCGACACCGGCAGGCACCACCACGAGGTCGCCCTCGATCAGCTGGAGCACCTCTTCTCCCACCAGCACGTCGACCGCGCCGGACAGGACGTAGAAGATCTCCGCGTAGGTGAAGTGCCGGTGCGGTGCGGCGCCCTCGGCTCCGTCGCGAAGCAGGACCCGATGCGTACTCACGGCTCCGCCGGTGTCGGAGGAATCCAGCAGGAGCCACATGGTGTAGCTCCCTGATGCCTGCACCTCGGCGTCAGCCGACCGGATGATCGCCGCGGACGTCATGGCTGTCGACCGAGCAGGCCGAGCAGTCGCTCAGAGGTCGGCGCGTCGACCGGGACGGGAACCTCTGCGGCGAGCATTCCGCCGGCGCGCATCCCATCGAGTGGGAAGGATGAATAGAGGCCGTAGACGGGAGTGACCAGCTCGGGATCCAGCTCGAAGTCGATGCCGAGGGCCTGAGCCAGGTCCCAGGTGTGCACCAGGACCTCACCGATGTTGATCGCCGCCGAAGCCCCAGCCGGGAAAGTCCCGTAGAAGTACGCCCGTTCACCCTCGAGCCCGCTGGACCGCCACGAGGCGACGTTCTCCTTGCCGAGCTGGGCCCAGATCGCGCTGAGATCGTGTGCGTCGCCGACCAGGTCGCCGCGGTCATTGCCCGACGGCTCGCCCTGATTCACCAGTGTCATCATCTGGCACTCGCCGAGGGTGTGGTTGAGGAGCTGCTTCACATCCCACCCGGCGCAGGGGGTCGTCTTGGTCAGATCCGTGGAGGTGACGCCAGCCACGACGGCAGCGCCTTCGTTCCAGCTGCGCTCCAGCGCGTCGATCGGGTTCATCGGTGCCTCCTGGTTAGGATAGAATGACATTCTGCGAATAGTGAGACTCTAACCTAAAGAGAGGCCATGGTGTCAACCCCCAATCCCAAGCGCTCCTACGACGCGACCCGGCGCCGCGAGCGTGCCGAATCTGAACGCGAGGAAACCCGCGTGAAGGTCGTCGAGGCGGCGATGAAGCTGTTCGTCGAGAAGGGCTACACCGCAACCACGGTCAGCGAGATCGCCAAGGAGGCTGGCGTTGCCCTCCAGTCGGTCTACAAGGCCGGCGGCAGCAAGGCCGAGCTGATGCACCACGCGGTCGACGTGGCCGTGGCCGGCGACACCGATGACGTTCTCGTCCAGGATCGCCCGTCATTCGCCATGTTCATGGGCGAGCCAGATCCAGTCGCGAAGGTCCGGATGTTCGCCGGGATGATCTGCGACATCCAGGAGCGGCTGGCTCCGATCCAGCGGGCCCAGAGTGAAGCTGCCGCGGTCGACGAGACCGCCACGACGTACTGGCGCAACGCCCACCTGCTCAGGCTGCAGACCTTCGATGTCGCCATACGAGCCCTGCCTGAGGACCGGTTGCGCCGCTCGTACGAGGAGACCACGGCGACGGTATGGGGGATCGGCAGCACCGAGGTCTACACGCTGATGACCACGATCCTCAGCTACGACAAGGACCGCGTTCGCAGCTGGCTCGCCGACACCCTCGTCGACGCAATCCTGCGCCCCTGATCCGGACTCTCTGTAACAATCGGCGCATGTCGCCCGACCCAGCATCGAAGGATGGATCCCGATGAAGGTCGGCGTCGCGGTTCCACAGATGGCCGAGAGCTACGGCCCCGGTACCACCGTGGACTGGGCGCGCGCTATCGACGCAGGGCCGTTCTCGAGCGTCTCGGCGGGAGAACGTGTCACCTTCAGCAACCCCGAGATGGTGGCGACGCTCGCCGCCTGCGCCGCAGTCACGGAGCGTGTCCGCATCCTTGCCAACCTGTGGGTGCTCCCACAGCATGCGATGCCAATGGTCGCCCAACAGATCGGCACCCTCGACCAGCTCGCTCAAGGCCGGCTCGACGTGGCGGTCGGCGTCGGCGCGCGAGACGACGACTACCGCGCACTCGGACGGGAGTTCACCAACCGTCACTCCAGGCTCGACTCAAGCGTCGCCGAGCTGCGGCAGCTGCTGGCGGGACACCCACCATTTGAAGGAGCCGAGCCGGTGGGTCCTCTCCCGATGCAGCCCGGCGGCCCTCGTATCCTGGCCGGCGCGATGGGACCGAAGGCCATGCGCCGAGCGGCTCGGTGGGCCGACGGAATCAGTGGGTTCGACATCGCGGGTGATGCGCAGGCGATCGGCCGGGTCAATGACCTGGCCGACAAGTGCTGGACCGAAGCGGGCCGCGACGCTCCGCCCACCAAGATCAGCGGCTGCTTCGTCGCGATCGGGATCGACGACGCCGCTGGAGTCCTGCGTTCGTTCACCGCTCGCTATCTCGGATTTCTCGGACCGGAGCTGGCTGGCGTGATCGCGGCGACGGCCACCACCACCACACCGGATGCCCTCCGAAAGGTGCTGCACGGCGCCGAGCAGGCCGGATGCGACGAGTTCATCGTGGTCCCCGCGACAACTGATCTGCGTTGTCTCGACGCCGTGGCCGAGGTCGTCGCTGCACGGGGATGAAGTCGGGCGCCTCAGGCGATTGGTCGGGCGCCTCTCGCCGCGACGCACCTCGCAGCCGTTTGGGCGCCGGATTGCAGCGCCGATTCGACTTCTTGGGTATTCGTCCACACCGCGAGGAATCCGGCGCAGAAGGCGTCGCCGGCGCCAGTGGTGTCGACGACCTCGGCCCGCTCCGCCGGGATCTCGGAACCGCGGAAGGTTGCGCCATCGGCTCCCCGCTTCAGCACTACTCCGTCGCCCGACAGCTCCAGGAAGCGCTGCTCATCCTCGTTGGGGAACACCAGATCGGCCTCCGCCAGCCAGTCCAGCACGGTCGCCCGGCCCGCCGCTTCGAGGAAGCCGAGTGAGCTCGGATCGATACTGACCCCCACCCCGCGGGACTTGGCCACGGTGATCAGATCGAGTACGAGGGGGCGGACGCCATCGTCGAAGAATGAGTATCCGGTCAGGTGCAGCCAGGTCACGTCGTCCCAGACGTCCGAAGGCAGATCGGCGGCTGTGAGGGTCGTGTTCGCGGCGCGGTCGACGTACATCGTACGGTCGGCTGCATCGTCGAGGGTCAGCACGATGGTGGCGGTGGGCAATACCGGATCGCCCGAGATGCGGGGGTCCACGCGGTACGCCTCGAGAGCCGCAACGTGCCTGGCAACTCCGTCAGCACCGCAGCGCCCGACGAAACGTACGTCAGCGCCGAGGTGACCGAGCCAGGCGGCGACATTGGCGGCGGAACCGCCGGGCGTCATCCGGATCTCCGAGATCGTGTCGCTGGCCGGGTTGACCACACCCAGCGGACGGACGCCGATGTCATCGACGATGTCCCCGACAACGAGGATCATCGCGAGGCCCAGGCCAGCGCGATCTCGCCGGCGACCCGGATGTTGTTCTCGGCGATCTTGAGGTTGACCGCGAGGCTCGCACCGTGGGTCAGCTCGACGATGGTCTGCAGGAGGAATGGAGTGACGTCCATGCCCGACAGGCCCTGCTCATCTGCCATGCGCAGCGCCTCGGCGAGGGCGCGATCGTGCACAGCCGGGTCGAGCTGCTGGGGCTCAGGCAGAGGGTTCGCGACAAGGATCGCTGCGGGCTGGCCGAGCTGATCGCGCGATGTCATCACGTCCGCGACCGCCGCGGCATCGGGCACCGACCAGTCGAGTGTGAAGCCCGAGTCGGTGAGCCAGAAGCTCGGGAACTTGTCGGTGCCATAGCCCAGCACGATCACGCCGAGCGACTCGAGCCGTTCGAGCGTCGCCGGGATGTCGAGGATCGACTTCACGCCGGCCGACACGACCGTGATCGGCACCTCCGACAGCACCTTGAGGTCGGCCGACTCATCGAACGTCTCGGAGGCACCACGGTGTACGCCACCGAGACCTCCCGTGGCGAACAGCCGGATGCCCGCGAGGTTGGCGATGTATGAGGTCGCGGCAACCGTGGTCGCACCGCTGCCGACCCTGGCCAGCACGATCGGCAGATCTCGGACGCTGAGCTTGGGGATGTCCTCGTTCGCAATGCGTACGAGCTCATCGTCGGACAGCCCGGCCTTGAGCTGACCGTCGAGCACCGCAATTGTCGCCGGCACCACGCCCATGTCGGTGAGCAGGGACTCGAACCGCCGAGCCGCCGCAAGGTTGTCTGGCCGTGGCAGGCCGTGCGAGATGATCGTCGACTCGAGCGCGACAACCGGCTGACCTGCGGCGATGGCCTCGGCGACCACCGGTGCGACGCTCAGGGTCCCTTTCGACAAGCTCAAGGAACGGTCCGTCAGATCTCGGTACGGTGAAAGTTCGCGTGCGAGCGCGAGGCCGTCGGACCACGCTGACCTTGGTAGCGGGAGCCGTACTTCGCCGAGCCGTAGGGGTTCTCGGCCGGCGACGAGAGCCGGAAGTAGCAGACCTGCCCGATCTTCATGCCGGGGTAGAGCTTGATCGGCAGCGTCGCCACATTGGCGAGCTCGAGCGTCACGTGGCCCGAGAAACCGGG
>JAOPXO010000115.1 GCA_025965115.1 Aeromicrobium sp. | reverse complement strand
CCGAAGGCGCCGACACACTCGTGGCCGTCGCCTCATCAACCCCGGGCAGATAAAGAAAGAAAAGGAACACCGTGACCCTCACCACTGCGATGCGAGAAGCACCGTCCACACCGAGCCCGAGCTCGCGCAAGGTCATCCGTGGCCACGTGAGCTTCGTCGGCGCGGGTCCGGGCGATGCCAGCCTCCTGACGGTGCGCGCTGCTGAGCTGCTCGCACAGGCTGACGTCGTCATCACAGAGCTGCCTGAGCAGGCTGCACTCGTCACCAACGGCGCCGAGATCGTCGATGGCGGTATCGGCGAGGACGGGCAGACACTGACCCACGCGGCCCGCGCCCGGCTCGTCGTCAGGTACGCCAAGACCGGCGTCCACGTCGTACGCCTGATCGCCGGCGACCCATTCACGTACGCCACTGCGCCCGAAGAGGCCACCGCGTGCAGCAAGGCCGGTATCGGCTTCGAGATCGTGCCCGGCATCTCCTCGGTCTCGGCGGTCCCGGCCTACGCCGGCGTCCCGCTGACCAACCGCACGCACCGCGAATACTCCGTGGTGAGCGTCGGAGATGCGTCGATCAACTGGTCAGACCACGCCGGACAGGACACTCTCGTGCTGCTCTCGGCGGTCGCCCGCATCGGCGAGATCGCCAACGCCCTGATCGACGCCGGCCGGGCGTCCGACACCCCGGTTGCCATGACCCGAGTCGGCACGACGACCGAGCAGACCACGATCGTCACGACGCTCGCCGATGTTGCCGCCGATGCGAAGGCGGCCGCTATGACGGCGCCGGCCATCGTCGTCGTCGGAGAAGTCGTCGCGATGCGCGAAGCACTGTCGTGGTTCGAGACCAAGCCGCTCTACGGCTGGCGCATCCTGGTGCCGCGCACCAAGGAGCAGTCGGCCGGTTTGGCTAGCCGACTGCGCGGATTCGGTGCGCTGTCCGAGGAGGTCCCGACGATCTCGGTCGAGCCACCCCGCAACCCGCAGCAGATGGACAAGGCAGTGCGCGGTCTCGTCGAGGGTCGCTACGAGTGGATCGCGTTCACCAGCGTCAACGCCGTCAAGGCCGTGCGCGAGAAGTTCGAGGAGTACGGGCTGGACGCTCGCGCATTCTCCGGACTCAAGATTGCAGCGGTTGGCGACAAGACCGCCGAGGCCATCGCGACCTGGGGCATCCGTGCCGACCTCGTCCCGACGGGTGAACAGTCCGCGCGTGGGCTGCTCGAGGAGTGGCCGCCGTACGACGACCTGCTCGACCCGATCAATCGCGTCTTCCTGCCGCGTGCCGACATCGCCACCGAGACCCTGGTCGCCGGCCTGATCGATCTGGGCTGGGAGGTCGACGACGTCACGGCCTACCGCACCGTCCGGGCTGCGCCGCCGCCAGCGCCGACCCGCGAGGCGATCAAGACCGGCAAGTTCGACGCGGTGATGTTCACCTCGTCGTCCACGGTCCGCAACCTCGTGGGCATCGCAGGCAAGCCTCACACGTCGACGATCATCGCCTGCATCGGTCCGGCGACGGCCAAGACCGCCGAGGAGCACGGCCTTCGGGTCGACGTCCTCGCCGAGTCGCCGTCGGTCGAGGTGCTGGCCGATGCACTCGCCGAGTTCGGCGCCGTGCGTCGCCTGGGATTCCTGGAGGCCGGCGAGCCGGTCACCAAGCCCTCGCAGCGTCGTCCGTCCACCCGGCGCAAGGCCTGAGTTATGCCGTTCCCCGCTGACCGCCCTCGTCGCCTGCGCTCGTCGCAGGCGATCAGGCGGTTGGTGGCGGAGACGCATGTCCAGCCGTCTCAACTGATCCTGCCGATGTTCATCGGCGAGGGGCTCAGCGAGCCACGCCCGATCGCGAGCATGCCGGGCGTCGTCCAGCACACCCGCGAAAGTGCGCGCAAGGCGTACGCGGAAGCTGCCGCCCTCGGGATCGGTGGCGTCATGCTGTTCGGAGTGCCCGAGCACAAGGATGCAACCGGCTCGGGCGCGCTCGATCCCGCTGGCATCCTCAACGTTGCCCTCGCCGATGCCCGGGCCGAGGTCGGCGACGATCTGCTCGTGATGGCCGATCTCTGTCTCGACGAGTTCACCGATCATGGCCACTGCGGCGTACTCGACGCGGAGGGTCGGGTCGACAATGATGCGACCCTCGAGATCTATGCCCGGATGGGTGTCGTCCAGGCCGAGTCCGGGGCGCACGTCGTCGGGCCCAGCGGCATGATGGATGGGCAGGTGGGTGCCGTACGTTCGGCGCTCGACGCTGCCGGTCACCAGGACACGGTGATCCTCGCGTACGCCGCGAAGTACGCCTCGGCATTCTTCGGACCGTTCCGCGAGGCCGTCGACTCATCGTTGACCGGCGACCGCAAGACGTACCAGCAGGACCCGGCCAATGCGCGTGAAGCCGTCCGCGAAGCACTCCTTGATGTCGCCGAAGGCGCTGACATCGTGATGGTCAAGCCGGCGTTGTCCTATCTCGATCTGATCGCGGACGTACGCGCTGCGGTCGATGTGCCGGTCGCTGCCTACAACGTCTCGGGCGAACTCGCGATGGTCGAGGCGGCCGCGGCCAATGGCTGGATCGATCGCGATCGGGCGATCGATGAGGTGCTGCTGTCGATCCGCCGGGCCGGCGCCGACATCGTGCTGACCTACTGGGCAGCCGAGGTCGCCGCCCGCCTCACCCGCTGAGCGACAAACGAAGAAGCGGCCCTCCCGTAGGAGGACCGCCTCTTGCAGATCGTGTGATCAGCTCAGCAGTGAGGTGATGCAGTTCGTGAGCTTGGTCAGGTTGAGGGCCGAGATGCCGGACGCGAGGCACTGGGTCTTGGCCTGCGCCCAGGTCAGCGTGGCCGAACCGCCGGAGCTGGTGCCGCCGCTGGTGGTGGAACCGCCCCCGGTGAGGTCGCCGACGAGCCCACCGACGAGTCCGCTCAGGCCTCCGCTGGTGCCACCGGTTGTGCCGCCGCCGGTTGTGCCGCCGCCGGTTGTGCCGCCGCCCGTGGTGCCGCCGCCGGTCGTGCCGCCGCCGGTGCCACCTGTGCCGCCACCGGGCTTCGGGTGGTTGGCCTTGTCCTCAGCCTTCTTGGCCTTCGCGCGCTGCTTCGGGGTGAGTGTCTGGTCGTTGCTCTGGTTGGTCAGCACCGATGCGGTCGAGAATCCGTTGGGCGCCTGCGTGTAGTCGCCGGCTGCATACTTGGCCGAGATCTCGAGCACCAGGTCGACGTAGGACGACGAGTGGTTGTAGCGCTGGACTGCTGCCGCCGCACCGTTCTGGGTCGACAGGTCGCCAACGCCGGCGCAGAGGTAGATGCCCGCGGCAGTCGCCGCGTCATCGATGTCCTGGGGGTTCTTCATGCCGTCGTTGTCGGCATCAACGCCGACCGACTTCCAGGTGGCCGGGATGAACTGCATCGGGCCGACCGCACGGTCGTAGACCGAGTTGCGGTCGATCGCACCGTCATCGGTGTCGTTGATCTTGGCGCGACCGTCGCGGCCATCGAGCAGCACTCCGTAGATGCCCGGCTTCGCGACGCCGTCGGCGCTCAGGGAGTTGCCGTCACTGCGTCCGTGGTTGGACTCGACCCGGCCGATCGCCGCGACGAGGTTCCAGGGGAGCTTGCAGGCTGCGTCGGCCTGGCCGAGCAGGGTCTCAGCGCGCTTGTAGGCGAACAGCGCCGCCGCGGGGATTCCGTTGCTCGACAGGGTTGAGACCGTGCCGTCCGCACCGGCTCGCTCGTCGATGCCGCCCGGGGTGGCCTGCACGCTGGCGGGCTGATCGAATGCGTTGGCGGGGACGTTGGGGATGGCGCCGCCGCCTGTGCCGTCCGAGGCGGTCGCGAAGCTGGAGTTGGTCAGGGCCGCTCCCCAGGCACCGACCAGCACTGCCATTGGCACCAATGCGCTGGCCTTCTGCCAACGAGTCAGTTTGCGTGCTCCCATGAGTGTTGCCCTCCAAGTACCGGTGTTGCGAATTGCCGTAAACCGATGTTACAGCCAGTGTGGTGCAGCCCGAAGTGGTTCCAGACAGACAGACCAACGAGATAGAGACGCTCACGTTACGTCGATATGACGCCGCCGACCAGTCGAATCCAGCTGTTGGGACAATGGATGACGTGAGCCGCCATCCCGTTTCCCAGCAGTTGTTCGATCGTGCTCGAGTGGTCTCGCCGGGCGGAGTCAACTCACCAGTCCGCGCCTTCCGGGCCGTGGGCGGCTCTCCGATCTTCATGGCTTCCGGGTCGGGCGCCTGGCTCACCGATGTCGACGGCGGGCGTTATGTCGACCTGGTCGGCTCCTGGGGTCCGATGCTGCTGGGTCACGCACATCCTGAGGTTCTCTCGGCAGTGAACGAGGCGGTGGCCCGCGGCACGTCGTTCGGCACCCCGAGTGAGCCCGAAGTGCTGCTCGCCGAGGAGATTGTCGAACGTACGCCGGCAGATCTGGTCCGACTCGTGTCCTCCGGCACCGAGGCGACGATGTCGGCGATCCGGCTGGCCCGGGGTTTCACCGCCCGGGACAAGATCGTGAAGTTCGCTGGCTGCTATCACGGTCACGTCGATGCGCTGCTCGCCGAAGCAGGATCGGGCGTCGTGACGCTCGGCATCCCCGGAACTCCCGGCGTCCCGGCTCACGTCACGGCCGACACGATCGTGCTGCCGTTCAATGACCGGGCAGCGGTCGAGGCGGCCTTCGCCACGTACGGCGAGGAGATCGCCTGCCTCATCACCGAGGCGGCGCCCGGCAACATGGGCGTCGTACCCCCGGCGCCCGGGTTCAACGGATTCCTCGCCGAGATCAGTGCCCGACATGGCGCGTTGTTCATCAGCGATGAGGTCATGACCGGCTTCCGGGTCAGTCGCTCCGGACAGTGGGGAGTCGACGGTGCCGTGGAGGGTTGGCGCCCCGACCTGGTGACATTCGGCAAGGTCATGGGTGGGGGATTTCCCGCCGCCGCATTCGGAGGTCGGGTCGATGTGATGGAGCTGCTCGCACCGGTCGGCCCGGTCTACCAGGCCGGCACGTTGTCGGGCAATCCGATCGCGACGACCGCAGGACTCGCGACACTGCGGCTGGCCACCCCAGACGTGTACGCGCGCCTCGACGAGACGTCTGCGCAGCTGCAGCAGCTGGTCGGTGAGGCGCTGACTGCGGCCGGCGTGAAGCATGTCGTCCAGAACGCTTCGGCTGAGTCATTTTCGAACATGTTCAGTGTCTTCTGGGGCGTCGATGCGCCGGTGACCGATTTCGCGGGCGCTCAGGCCCAGGAAGCATGGCGCTATCGGCCGTTCTTCCACGCGATGCTCGACTCGGGCGTCTATCTCCCGCCGAGTGCGTTCGAGTGCTGGTTCCTGTCGGCCGCACACGACGAGGAGGCACTCTCTAGAATTGCCGAGGCACTCCCCGGGGCTGCCCAGGCAGCCGCTGCTGCAACCCCCGACGAATGGATATGACCCGATGAGCACTCGTACGACTGTGCACTTGATGCGGCACGGCGAGGTCCACAACCCGCTGGGCGTGCTCTACGGCCGTATCGCCGGCTACAACCTGTCGGAGCTCGGGCACGAGATGGCCGCCAAGGTCGCCGAGTCACTCAAGGACAGCGACATCACGCATCTGGTGGCATCGCCGCTCGAGCGGGCTCAGCAGACGGCCAAGCCGATCTCGGAGATCCTCAAGCTCGACATCGTGACGGACGACCGGGTCATCGAGGCGGGCAACAAGTTCGAGGGCAAGACCTTCGGCGTCGGCGACGGAGCACTCAAGCGTCCGCAGAACTGGTGGCTGCTTCGCAATCCGCTGACCCCGTCCTGGGGTGAGCCCTACAAGCAGATCGCCGCCCGCATGCGGGCCGCCGTCGATGATGCGCGTGAAGCGGCCCGGGGCCACGAGGCCGTCATCGTGTCGCATCAGCTGCCCGTGTGGACGGCACGGCGCTCATATGAGAACGCGCGGTTCGCACATGATCCGCGCAAGCGACAGTGCTCGCTCGCGAGTCTCACGACGCTGAGCTTTGAGGATGACAAGTTCGTCGGGCTGGTCTACAGCGAGCCGGCCGGAGACCTGATCCCGGAGGCATTGCGCAAGAAATTCGTCGGCGGAGCATGAGTCGCAAGGCCCGACTGGCGACGGTCTGTGTGGCCCTCGTCGCGCTGGCGGGCTGCGGCGGCACCGGCACCAAGGGCTCGACGGCCGGATACGTCAGCGCTGACGGCGGCATCACGCGAGTCGCCGAGGCGGGCCGCAAACCGGCGCCGGTCATCAAGGGCAACGACCTGGACGGTCGACCGATCACGTCGGCGGACTATTCCGGCAAGACTCTCGTCGTCAACGTCTGGGGCTCGTGGTGCCCACCCTGCCGCAAGGAGGCGCCCGCACTCGAAAAGGTCTCCAAGCAGTACGCCGCCAAGGGCGTGCAGTTCCTGGGCGTCAACGTCCGCGACAACGCGTCGGCCGCGAAGGCGTACGAGCGAACGTTCGGCGTGACCTATCCGAGCCTCAACGACTACAGCCAGAAGAGCCTGCTGGGCTTCAAGAGCAGTCTTCCGGCGCAGGGGATTCCGACGACCTGGATCATCGATGCGAAGGGACGTGTTGCCGCCCGCATCTTCGTCGACGGCCTGACAGCAACCACGCTCTCCGGACTGATCGACGACGTCCAGAAGAGCACTTCGTGACCGACTGGCTCAGGGAGACGGTCGGCTCCGGCTCGCTGCTTCTGGCCGTCCCGATCGCGGTGCTTGCCGGGCTGGTCTCCTTCTTCTCCCCGTGCGTCATGCCGCTGCTCCCTGGCTACCTCTCCTATATGACCGGCGTCGGCGTTCAGGATCTCGACTCGGCCAGGCGCAGCCGGATGCTGGTCGGTTCGACGCTCTTCGTGCTCGGCTTCTCCGTTGTTTTCGTTGCTGGTGGCGCGCTGTTCGGCTCGATCGGTCAAAACCTCTTTCAGTACCAGCGGCAGATCTCGATCGTCCTGGGCATCATCGTGATCTGCCTTGGTTTCGTGTTCATGGGATTCATTCCGTTGATGCAGCGGGAGTATCGGATCCATGCCGTGCCCGCAGTGGGAATCGGCGTCGCGCCGCTCCTTGGCGCGCTGTTCGGGATCGGCTGGCTGCCCTGTGTCGGCCCGACACTTGGCACCGTCCTGACCCTCGCCAACAACCAGGGCACGGCACCGCGTGGTGCGTTCCTGACATTCACCTACTGCCTGGGGCTTGGCATCCCGTTCGTGCTTGCCGCGTTGGCATTCACCCGGTTCATGCGAGCAGTGAACTGGGTCAAGGTCCACCAGCGCGCGGTCAACATTGCCGGCGGCGTCATGCTGGTCGCCGTCGGAGTACTCCTGGTCAGCGGTGTCTATGACTCACTGGTCGCGCATCTCCAGACCACCTTCGGCACCGGAACGTCGGCAATATGACCAACGCGGTCCCGGCCCTCGGCCCGCGCGAGTTCACCAGATGGTTCTGGCGGCAGCTGACCTCGATGCGCACGGCGCTGTTCCTGCTCCTCCTGCTGGCGATCGCGGCCGTGCCGGGATCGATGTTCCCGCAGCGCAGCGTCGACGCGCGGGCCGTGCAGACGTACTTCATCGACCACCCGGACAAGGCGCGCTTCCTCGACCGGCTGGGCGTGTTCAGCGTCTACACCTCGCCGTGGTTCAGCGCGATCTACCTGCTGCTGATGGTCTCC
>JAOPXO010000095.1 GCA_025965115.1 Aeromicrobium sp. | reverse complement strand
GTACACGCTGAGCAGCGCGGAGTCTTACCTGCTGCTCGTCACCGAGCATGGGTGGTCGCCCGAGCAGTGGCGAAAGTGGACGCTCGCTACCCTGACCGACCAACTCTTCGGATAGCCGTCCAACCCTAAGGTCGACGGTGCGGCGAAATACCGCATCTACTACGGCATCGGCAGCGGGGACTCGCACGAAGGTCGAGGTCGGCAACGTGACGTCGGCGACGATCAAGGGCCTGAAGCCCGGCACGACGTACTCGATCGACATTGCCGCGCTCAAGTCCAGCGGCACACGTTCGTCCTACTCGCCGCGCATCAGCGTCGGCACCGAGGCGCTCGTCCCGCCGTCCGACCTGAAGGTGACAAGCAGACGAGCGTGACCTTGACATGGACGAAGGCAGCGGGGGTGCCGAAGTACCGGATCTATCGCGGCATCGGCAGCGGAACTCCCACCAAGACCGAGGTTGGCGATGTCGACACGACGACGATCACCGGGCTCAAGCCGGGCACCAGCTACACCATCGACATCGCGTCGCTTCTTGCTGACGCGACGAGATCGAGCTATACGCCGCGCATCACGGCGACGACGGATTCAGGGCAGGCGGAGACGCCTGGCGGCGCCACTAGTTGGACCAATCCAACCTAGAGGTGCGTCAATCCGTCGCGAACTCTCGACATAGAGGCCTACCCAAGTGGGCTGGCGTCTGGATACCAGACTGGCAGGGCTTGGACTGCTCGGCACGACGTCTGCTCACGCCACCGTGCGGGCAAACCGCGAATGCGCCGCCCAATGCCGGAACGTGGACTTGTGTAATGGTGTAATCATGTAAGTATGACCAATGACAGTGCAACTGAGAAGATCGCCGGCTGGTTCGAGGGCCGACTGCCGGCCGACTGGCGCGCGACGCCGGCGGACATCACCCGTGACCGCGAGGAGATCGTCGTCCTGCTGACCCAGCCTGATGTGGAGCTGGCCGACCCGACTGACGTCGCGTTGGCTGAGGCCCGGACCGGTCGTGCCAAGGCTTTCCGTGAGGAGACCCGCAGCCGGCGCATGGAGATCGCTCGCGAGGCCGAGCACCGGTTCGAGGCCAAGGTCTCTTGGGGAGTGGTCGTGGGCGACCACCGCGAGCTCTGGACCCATGTGGCGGCGCCAGTCATGACCCGCTTGCGTCAGCCGCAGCGCCAGGTGCTCGACACGTTAGTTGAGGCCGGGGTCGCCCGTTCGCGGTCGGACGCTCTGGCCTGGTGTGTGCGGTTGGTCGGTGAGCACGAGGACGACTGGCTGACCGATCTGCGCGACGCGATGACGAGCGTGTCAGACGTACGAGCGAAGGGCCCAACCGCCTAGGACTCTCGCCTTCGGATGGGGACACTCAGATGATTCGGGTCTGGCCGCGTCATTTCGCCGCGTCGTGGCCGAGTTGGCTCCGACCGGATCCGCGGGATGAAGTCGAAGACACACCGCGGTCTCGGGACTACTGTCTCAGCCATGAAACGCATCGTGGCGGCCGTGTCTGTCCTACTCGTGATCGGCGCTTGCGGTGGGAACAAGACTCCCGATCGCGCGGGCTCTGCTGCGCCGAAGGGCGCGACGTCTAGCTACTCGACTCTGTCCAAGGGCGACCTCAAGTCAGTTGTGCTGTCTATCGACGACATGCCGACGGGATTCGCTGTCGACCCCGACCCGTCAGACGACGATGACGACGACTTCACAAGCGGCGATCCGGGTTGCAAGGCGTTGGTCGAGGCAAGCGACGCCAAGAACGAGACGGTGGCCCATAAAGATGCGTCCTTTACGCAGGGCGATTTCGGTCCGTTCGTCAGCGAGAGCGTGTCGATACAGAAGAAGGGCATGGCCTCGAAGGGCTTCCGGGACGCACGGAAGGGGCTCAGTAGCTGCAAATCGTACGTAGCCGGCAAGGGTGACGATGCGGCGAAATTCAAGGTCGGCGCGATGTCGTTCCCGAATTTGGGCGACGAGACAGTTGCGTACCAGCTCAACGGTGAGGCCTCGGGGTACCCCTTCACCGGGCATCTCGTCGCCGTTCGCCTTGGCGACAACATTGTCTTGGTGACGGGAGTGGGCATCGGAGGCTCCACTCTTGAACCCGCAAGCCTGGAGAAGATTGCCCGAGCTGCCGTGAAGAAGGTCAAGGAAAAGACGTCGTAGGGTAGAGCAACGTGGTCAGGCCGGGTCGATTCAGATGCGTCATTCCGCCGCGAATGTCGTGAGCCAGACTCTTCGGCGGCCGGATGCCGCTCCGAGACCGCGCACCGTGTGACCTCGGTTACGCTCTTGCCTGGGCTCGAGGGAAACGAGGACTATCGTGGCGGGACCCGAGTTGTCGCTACCTCCGGCTCCTGAGCGCGCGCCGGAGTACGGTCACGACGCCCTCGTGGTCTGCGACAACCTGGTGCGGATCTATCAGACCGAGAGCGTCGAGGTCCAGGCACTTCAGGGCCTTGACCTGCTGGTGCACGATGGCGAGATGGTCGCCATCGTCGGCGCCTCCGGATCAGGCAAGTCGACCCTGCTGCAGGTGCTCGCAGGGGTTGACGCGCCGACGGCCGGTCAGGCGCGGGTGGCCGGACACGATCTGGTGAGCCTGTCGCGATCCGAACGCGTGCACTATCGCAGGCACGTCGTCGGATTCGTACGCCAGCAGACCGCGCGCAATCTGGTGCCCTACCTGACCGCCAGCCAGGTCGTCGACCTGCCGATGAGCATCGCCGGCCGGCCGAAAGTAGACAGGCGACGTCGTACTGCGGAACTGCTCGAGGCGGTGGGCGTTGCGCACTGCGCCGACCGGCGACCCGACGCACTCTCCGGCGGCGAGCAGCAGCGGGTGGCGATCTGCGTCGCGCTCGCCAACGAACCCCGGATCCTGCTGGCCGACGAACCGACCGGCGAACTCGACAGCGAGACGGCACAGGAGGTGTTCGCGGCGCTACGGACCGCCAACCGCGACCTGGGCGCGACGGTGGTCATCGTCACTCACGACACCGCCGTCAGCGGCCAGGTCGCCCGCACCGTCGCCATCCGCGACGGCCGCACCAGCAGCGAGGTGCTCCGCAGCCATGACGAGCTGGCGACCGGCGTACACACTGTCGGCGAGGAGTACGCCGTCATGGATCGCGCCGGGCGGGTGCAGGTGCCGCGGGAGTTCCGCGAGGCACTCGCGCTGACGCGTCGGGTCCGGCTCGCACTGCAGGACGATCACGTCGAGATCCGCTCGGACGGAGACGCCGGGTGACCGAGCCGATGGTGGCTGCCCGAGGCCTGACGCGGACGTTCGGTACCGGCCCGAGCACCGTCCACGCCCTCAACGATGTGTCGTTCGACGTCGCACCCGGGGAGATGGTGGCGGTGGTTGGCCGTTCTGGGTCGGGCAAGACGACCCTGCTCAACCTGCTGGGGGGCCTCGATCGCCCTGACGACGGCACGGTCCGCGTCGACGGCACCGACGTGACCGAGCTCGACGACGACGGCTTGAGCCGGCTCCGGCGCGACTCCGTCTCCTATGTGTTCCAGACGTTCGGCCTGATCCCCGCACTCACCGCTGCCGAGAACGTCGGCGTACCCCTGCGCCTTCGCGGTACGCCGTCCGACGAGCGGGAACATCGCGTCGAGCTGTTGCTCGACCTCGTGGGACTGCGCGATCACGCCGCCCAGCTCCCCGCCGAGCTCTCCGGCGGACAGCAACAGCGCGTGGCGATCGCTCGATCCCTCGCCGGATCACCCCGGTTGCTCATCGCGGATGAGCCGACCGGCCAGCTCGACGCGGAGACCGGGCTGGGCGTCATGGCGCTGCTTCGCGGACTGGTCGAGTCCGAAGGCGTCACCGCGGTCGTCTCCACCCATGACCCGGTGATGATGGCGTTGGCCGACCGCGTGCTCACGATGTCGGACGGGCGATTGGGATGACGG
>JAOPXO010000072.1 GCA_025965115.1 Aeromicrobium sp. | reverse complement strand
AATCCGCTCCGTGGCTTGCGGCGGCGCTCGACTCGGCCGCCCACGACTGGCCGGCCCCGCTGCGCGAGCGGATCGCGGTCAACTGCACCGTGCCCGCGGTCGGCCCCGACCAGGCTGCGGACATCGTCCGGCGCAGCGGGTGTCATACCGCCAAGGTCAAGGTCGCCGAATTGGGCCAGACAATTGCCGACGACATCCTCCGCGTCGAGGCAGTACGCGACGCGATCGGCCCGCGCGGCCAGGTGCGCGTCGACGCCAACGGCGGCTGGTCTGTCGATGCGGCGGTCAGCGCGATCGCCTCGCTCACCATCGCGGCACACGGTCTTGAGTACGTCGAGCAGCCCTGCGCCTCGGTCGAGGACCTGGCCGCCGTACGCCGCCGGGTCGACGTGCCGATAGCCGCCGATGAGTCGATCCGGCGGGCTGCCGACCCCATGCGGGTTGTCGAGCTGGAGGCTGCCGACATCGCGGTGCTCAAGGTCGCGCCGCTCGGCGGGGTGCATGCCTGCCTGCGTATCGCCGAGCAGATCGGCCTGCCGGTCGTCGTCTCGAGTGCCGTCGACTCGTCGATCGGCCTGGCCGCGGGCCTCGCGCTGGCCGCCGCACTTCCTGAGCTGCCGTATGCCTGCGGGCTCGCCACGACCTCGCTGCTCGACGGCGATGTCGTTGCTTCGCCGTTGGTGCCGGTCGACGGATTCCTTCCGGTCGGACGTCAGGTGCTCGACGAGGCTGCGTACGCCCGGGTGGGCGCCGACGCCGACACCGACGCTCGCTGGCAAGCCCGTCTCGCCGAGGTCCGGGAGGTGCTCGGATGAGTGCCACCTCCACCGCGCAAGCGGTCGTGCGCGAGCTGATCGCCTACGAGATCACCGAGGCCGTGCTGGCACCTGGGTCTCGATCAGGACCATTGGCATTGGCTCTGCATGCCGCCGATCAACAGGGACTCATCAGGCTGCATGTCCGCGTCGACGAGAGGGAGGCCGGGTTCCTCGCACTTGGCCTGGCCAAGGCGTCGCGGCAACCCGTTCCTGTCCTGACAACGTCTGGCACCGCAGTCGCCAATCTGCACCCGGCGATGCTTGAGGCGCTGCACGCCGGCGTGCCGCTGCTCGCCATCACGGCCGACCGCCCTGCACGCCTGCGGGGCACCGGCGCCAACCAGACCACCGAGCAGCGCGCAATTTTCCCCGGAGTCGCGAGCGCCGCTGATCTTCGCGAAGCCATCTCGTGGATCCGCCCCGGGCACCTCAACCTCGAGCTCGACGAACCACTGCTGGAGCCTGCCGAGTGGGACTTCGCGGTCAAACACCTGGACTGGTTCGGGATGCGCGGCGAGCTCGAGCACGTGGCTCTCGATCTCGGCCCGCGAACGGTCGTGGTTGCCGGCGACGACGCGCAACAGGCCGCGAGACTCATGGCCGAGGAGGCCGGCTGGCCGCTTCTTGCTGAGCCCACATCCGGATCCCGCAACGGCGCCAATGCCCTCATTGCCTATCGGCTGCTTCTGCAGCACTCGCCGCTGGCCGGCCAGATCGAGCGGGTCGTGAGCTTCGGCCATGCCACCCTGTCGCGTCCGGTCACCCAGCTCCTCGCGCGTTCGGACATCGAGATCGTCCACGTCGGCACGCAGGCGACCTTCCCGGTGCCGGCAGGACCGAACGTACGCTTCGTCGACACGGTCGGGACCGAACGGCCGGACGACCCCGCCTGGCTCGAGGGCTGGCACGCCGCCGATGCGCTCGCCACCGCGGCGGTCGACGACGTACTTGACGGCACGACGCCCTATGACGTGGCGAAGACGGTCAACGCCGGTGTGCCACCCGAAGGTCTCCTGTTCGTCGGATCGTCCAATCCGATCCGCGACCTCGACCTCGTCGCTCGGCCGTACACGGTGGGGGAGCGCCGGCTGATCATTGCGAATCGTGGGCTGGCCGGCATCGACGGCACCCTCTCCAGTGCGATCGGCGCCGCCCTCGCGCGTACGTCCAGTCGCTCGATCGCCTACGTCGGCGACCTGACGTTCCTGCACGGCAGCAATGGTCTGCTGATCGGTCCCGACGAACCGCGTCCCGACCTCACGATCGTGGTTGCCTCCGACGATGGCGGCAGCATCTTTGCGACTCTGGAGCAGGGTGCCCCGGAGTATGCCGGCTCGTTCGAGCGGATCTTCGCGACACCGACGGGCGCGAGCATTGCCGGACTTTGCAATGGTTATGGCGTGCCGCACCGGGTCGTGCCGCCGACCGATCTGGCGGCAGCCCTGGACGAGCAGGTGACCGGCATCCGAGTGCTTGAGGTGCCCCTCGACCGCCTCGCACGACCGGTCATGAATGCCGCGATCGACGAGGCCGTCCGCGCCGCCGTTCAACGCTGACACACGTTGTGTCATGGTCGTACCGACGGTAGGTTTGTGAGGCAGGTCACTGGTGTGTCTGGTACGTGCCCGTTCGAGAGGGAGTCATGGCCGACGAGAATTTCGACTACATCATCATCGGGTCGGGCAGCGCCGGCGGTGTTGTCGCCGCGCGGCTGAGTGAGGACCCGACGGTCTCGGTGCTCCTGCTCGAGGCCGGGCCTGAGGATGACGACGAAATGATCCAGATGCCGGCCGGGTTCTCGGCGCTGTTCCGCACCAAGTGGGACTGGAACTACCAGACATCTGAGCAGAAGCAGCTCAACAGCCAGCGCAAGACCTGGCCGCGGATGAAGGCCCTTGGCGGATGTTCGTCACTCAACGCGATGATCTACATCCGCGGCAACCGTGCCGACTATGACGAGTGGCGCGATGCCTACGGGGCCACCGGCTGGGGCTATGACGACGTCCTGCCGTTGTTCAAGAAGGCCGAGGGCAACCAGCGGCTGTCCAACGAATATCACGGCACGGACGGCCCGCTTCATGTCGAGGACCGCCGTTACACCCACGAGCTCAGCGAGGCCTGGGTCGAGTCGGCGATCGCCTCGGGCATGAAGCGCAATGACGACTTCAACGGCGAGTCACAAGAAGGCGCCGGTCTCTATCAGGTCACCTGTAAGAAGGGCCGTCGCTGGTCGGTCGCCGACGCATACATCCGGCCGGCGCTCGATCGCAAGAACCTGACTCTCAGGACGAATGCCTTCGTCACGAAGATCGAGCTCGACGGCACCCGGGCGACCGGAGTCACCTACGTCGGCCCCGACGGCCGGCCCGTCACCGTCGGCGCCAATGCCGAGATCATCCTGTCCGGCGGCGCGATCAACAGCCCCCAATTGCTCATGTTGTCGGGCATCGGACCTGGCGCCCATCTTCGGGAGCACGGTATCGACGTCAAGGTGGAGTCGTCCGGCGTCGGCCAGAAGCTCCAGGACCACCCGGCCTCAGGGTTCCTCTACTACACGAAGGACACCACCGACCTCGCCGAGGCGCTGACGCTCAGCAACGTCATGAGATGGCGTGCCACCAAGCGTGGTCCGCTGGCCTCGAACGTCGGTGAGTCAGGCGCATTCTTCACCAGCCGCGACGATCTCGATGTCCCCGACCTGCAGATCCACGTCGCACCGTCAGGCTTCTACGACAACGGGATCCACGAACCCGTACGCCGCGCGGTGACCGTCGCGACCACACTCGTGCGGGTCAACAGCACCGGCCAGATCCGGCTGCGTTCGGCTGACCCCACCTGGCACCCCGACATCGACCCGGCTTATTTCGACGACTCGTCCGACCTCGACGCGACGATCGCGGGCTACCGCCGGGTCATCGAGACGTTCGCGCACCGCCCGTTCAGCAAATATCTCGACGAACCCTGGATCCCGGCCTCGGCCAATCCGACCGACGACGAGATCGTCGGTGCAATCCGTACGCTCGCCCAGACGCTCTACCACCCGACCAGCACCTGTGCCATGGGCACGGTCGAGGGAAGCGTTGTCGACCCCGAGCTCAAGGTCAACGGCGTCGAAGGCCTCCGGGTCGCCGACGCGTCGGTCATGCCTCGCGTCCCGCGCGGCAACACGAACGCACCCACCATCATGATCGGCGAGAAGTGCGCCGACCTCATCAAGGAGAACCGATGACCGCCACGATCGAGACCCCCGCTGCCACTGCTGGCGCAGCTACCCCAACGTTCGAGTCGCTCAACCCCGCCAACGGCGATGTCGTCGGCGTACACCCCATCACGAGCAAGGCGGAAGTCGATGCCGCGGTCGCCCGAGCGCGCGAGGCCGCCGGCTGGTGGGGCAACCTGACGTTCAAGCAGCGGGAAGAGTTCCTGCTGACCTGGCGGAGCGTCATCACGCGACGTATCGCCCAGCTCGCTGATGTCTCCCACCTCGAGACCGGCAAGCCCCACAGCGATGCGCAGCTCGAGATCGTTCTGGCGATCGATCACATCGCGTGGGCGGCCAAGCACGCCAAGAAGGTGCTCGGCAGCCAGAAGGTCAAGTCGGGCCTGCTGATGGCCAACCAGGCCTCGACGGTCGAGTACAAGCCGCTCGGTGTCGTCGGGGTCATCGGCCCCTGGAACTACCCGGTGTTCACGCCGTGCGGCTCGATCGCGTACGCGCTGGCTGCCGGCAACGCGGTCGTCTTCAAGCCCAGCGAATACACACCTGGCGTAGGCCAGTGGCTCGCCGACACGTTCACCGAGGTCGTCCACGGGCGTCCGGTGTTCCAGGTCGTGACGGGTCT
>JAOPXO010000065.1 GCA_025965115.1 Aeromicrobium sp. | reverse complement strand
CGCGACTTCGAGGCTGCCGTGACTCGGGCCGAACGCGCCCTGGGAGAGTTCCACGTCGGCGGTGTCTCGACCAACATCTCGTTCCTTCAGGGCCTGCTCGCCAATGATGACTTCCGCGCCGGGCGGGTCACGACGACGTTCATCGAGGAGCATCCCGAGCTTCTCAACGCCCGCGTCGCCGCCGATCCGGCCGAGAAGATCCTGGCCTGGCTGGCCGATGTGACGGTCAACAAGCCCAACGGATCATCGCCCACGACAATCGATCCGCGGAGCAAGCTCCCGGACATCGACCTGTCGGTGTCGCCGGCCGATGGGTCCCGCCAGTTGCTGGCCGAGCTCGGGCCCGAAGGCTTCGCCGCGGCGCTGCGCCAGCGCGAGACGGTCGGAGTCACCGACACCACCTTCCGCGACGCGCACCAGTCGCTGCTCGCCACTCGCGTCCGTACACGCGATCTCGTGACGGTCGCTCCCTACGTCGCCCGGATGACTCCGCAACTGTTGTCGATCGAGGCCTGGGGGGGCGCGACGTACGACGTGGCGCTGCGATTCCTGAAGGAAGACCCGTGGGATCGGCTCGCCGCGATGCGCAGGGCCGCGCCCAACGTATGCCTGCAGATGCTGCTGCGTGGTCGCAACACGGTCGGCTACACGCCCTACCCGACCGAGGTCACCGACGCATTCGTCGAGGAAGCCGCGGCGACAGGCATCGACATCTTCCGCATCTTCGACGCGCTCAACGATGTCGACCAGATGCGGCCGGCGATCGAGTCCGTACGCAACACCGGCACGGCCGTCGCCGAGGTCGCGCTCTGCTACACCGGCGACCTGTCTGATCCCGCCGAGACGCTCTACACGCTCGACTACTACCTGGAGCTCGCAGATCGCATCGTCGATGCCGGCGCCCACGTCCTCGCGATCAAGGACATGGCCGGACTGCTGCGGGCACCTGCGGCTCGTACGCTCGTCCTCGCCCTGCGCGAGCGCTTCGACCTGCCCGTGCACCTGCACACCCACGACACCCCGGGCGGTCAGCTCGCCACGCTGGTCGCGGCGATCGACGCTGGCGTCGATGCCGTTGACGTCGCTTCTGCGGCCCTTGCCGGCACCACCAGTCAGCCTCCGATGTCGGCATTGGTCGCGGCCACGGACTACGGACCTCGTTCGACAGGTCTCGACATCGACGCCGTCAATGCGCTCGAGCCGTACTGGGAGGCGATGCGACGGGTCTATGCACCATTCGAGTCAGGCCTGGTCGCGCCGACCGGTCGGGTCTACCGCCACGAGATCCCCGGCGGGCAGCTCTCCAACCTCCGCCAGCAGGCGATTGCGCTCGGCCTCGGCGAGAAGTTCGAGCAGATCGAGGACATGTATGCCGCCGCCAACGACATCCTCGGCAATGTCGTCAAGGTGACGCCGTCGTCGAAGGTGGTCGGCGATCTCGCGCTCCAGCTCGTTGCGCTGGGCGCCGATCCCGAAGCGTTCGCCGCCGATCCCGCCTCGTTCGACATCCCCGAGTCCGTGATCGGATTCCTGTCCGGCGAGCTGGGCGATCCGCCGGGCGGCTGGCCCGAGCCATTCCGCAGCAAGGCGCTCGAGGGCCGCAAGCTCAAGTCGAAGCTCACCGAGCTCTCGGCCGACGACCGCGCCGGACTCGCCGACGACCGCCGGCATACGCTGAACCGCCTGCTCTTCCCCGGACCGACCGAGGACTTCGATGCCGCCCGCCAGAAGTACGGCGACCTGTCCGGCGTCCCGACCGGCGCCTTCCTCTACGGTCTGCGCAATGACGTCGAGACCGAGGTCGAGATCTCCGAGGGCAATCTCCTGCTGTTCGGCGTCGAGGCCGTCGGCGATGCCGACGAACGCGGTATGCGCAATGTCGTCGGCACGATCAATGGACAGCTCCGACCCATCGAGGTCCGCGACACGTCGGTGGAGTCGAAGGTGGCTTCTGCGGAAAAGGCCGACCCCAGCAATCCCGCGCACATCGCCGTGCCATTCGCCGGAGTCGTCAACGTCTCGGTGGCCGAGGGCGACAGCGTCGAGGCCGGCCAGACGATCGCCACGATCGAGGCGATGAAGATGGAGGCGGCCATCACCGCCCCACGTGCGGGAGCCGTTGAGCGGCTGGTGATCTCCGAAACCCGCCAAGCCGAAGGCGGAGACCTCCTCCTTATTTTGGGCTGAAATCGACGGGGCGATGCGCCCAGCCGTGTGCAATGCTGGACGGGCGTAGTCAGTCCGCGGCGGTCGGCCGCGACGGTGCGTGCACGGTCCGCCGGAAGGGGCCGCACATGACGCAAGAAGCCCAGATCGAGACCGCTCCGAACGAGCGATACGTCAGCCATTTCACCGATCTGATGCAGGAAGTCAAGGCATCGGGCCTGTTGGACCGGGCCCACATCTACTACTGGTTGCAGATCGGCGCGCACGTCGGCGCCTTCTTCGCGATCTGGGCGGGATTCTTCTGGCTCGGCAATTCCTGGTTCCAGCTGATCCTGGCCGCCGCCCTCGGCGTCATCGTGACGCAGTTCGGATTCCTCGGCCACGATGCGGCCCATCGCCAGATGTTCAACTCGGCGGCGTGGAACGCGTGGACCGCCCGCATACTCGCGGGGGCGTTTGCCGGCCTGAGCTTTGCGTGGTGGAGGGCGAAGCACAACATGCACCACAAGGGTCCCAACCTTGCGGGCTATGACCCCGACATCGGTCCGGGTGCCATCGCGTTCACGCCAGACATCGTGGCTCAGCGCCAGGACGGCTTCGCCGGCTGGTTCGTCAAGCGGCAGGGCTGGCTCTTCTTCCCGCTGCTGACCCTCGAAGGGCTCAACCTGCACGCCGAGAGCATCCGCGCCGCGCGCGACAAGGAAGCCAACCAGCCGTGGCGCCGGCTCGAGCTGTTCCTGGTCGTCACGCGGCTGGCGGCGTACGTCGCGATCCTCCTGACGTTCCTGCCGTTGGGCAAGGCGCTGTGCTTCTTTGCGATCCAGATGGCCGTCTTCGGGTTCTGCCTCGGCGCGTCATTCGCGCCGGCCCACAAGGGCATGCCGATCATCCCCCCGGAGATGAAGCTCGACTTCCTGCGCCGCCAGGTCATGGTGTCGCGCAACGTCCGCGGCAACCCGGTTGTCGATTGGGCGATGGGCGGACTCAACTACCAGATCGAGCACCACCTGTTCCCCAACATGCCGCGCTGCAATCTGAAGAAGGCCCAGCCGTTCGTACGCGCGCACTGTGAGCGCGAGGGCATCGACTACATGGAGGTCGGGCTCTTCCACTCCTACGCGATCGTGGTCGACTACCTCAACAATGTCGGTCTGCGGGCACGTGATCCGTTCGACTGCCCGCTATCAGCGCAGCTGCGCGACGGGGCCTTCTAGCTCCGCTTCTTCTTGAAGGCGTCCCGGCCGTTGCGACGCATCAGTGCCCCGGCGGTCTTCAGCTTGGACCGGCCGAGGTCGGGCTCCTTGCCGTTGCCGATGCGGTGCAGCTGGTCCTCGTGCCAACCCAGGTCGATCGCGCTGTTGATCGTCTTGACGTTGGTGACCTTGCTGAGCAGCCCGGTCCGGCTGTAGCCGATGTGGTGTGCCGTGAGTGCGGGCTCCCGCGAGTCGAGGATGACATTGGCCGCATCCGGCGTGGTGCAGGCCGGTCGGCCGATACCGATCATGTCGCAGTCGCCCGAATTGAGTGCCGACTCCATCGCCGTACGCGAACGGAAGCCGCCGGTGACTGCAAGGGGGGTGCCGCCCGCCACATCGCGTACGGCCTTGGCGTACTCCAGGAAGTACGCCTCCCGCTCGACCGTGCTCTTGGCGGCATCGCCCATCATCGCCGGCGACTCGTAGCTGCCGCCGCTGACCTCGATCAGGTCGAGACCCTCGAGCGCGAGTTTGGCGACGACATCACGCGACTCCTCCTCGGTGAACCCGCCGCGCTGGAAGTCGGCCGAGTTGAGCTTGATGCCGACCGCGAAACCGGGACTGACCCTGGCGCGGATGCGACGGACGACCTCGATCGCGAAGCGCATGCGCCGCTCGGTGTCGCCGCCCCATTCGTCATCGCGCTGGTTGGAAAGGGGCGAGAGGAACTGCGCCACGAGGTAGCCATGTGCCGCGTGCACCTGCACGCCGTTGAAGCCGGCGGTCTCGGCCACCGCTGCCGTGGTGGCGAAACGTTCGATGATGTCCTCGATCTCGGCGCCGGTCAGCTCGCGGGGCTTGCTGGCGCCGGGGATCTTGAGCGCGATCGGGCTCGGAGCGACCGGCTGCAGGCGGAACGCCATCGGATTGGCCTGGCGACCCGGATGGTTGATCTGCATCCAGATCGGGGTGCCGCTGTCCTGGGTCGACTTGGCCCAGCGGGACAGACCCTCGAGATGGCGTTCGTCCTCGACGACGACATTGCCGGGCTCGCCCAGCTGGGTGCGGTCGACCATGACATTGCCGGTGACCAGCAGTCCATAGCCGCCGGTGCTCCAGGTGCCGTAGAGCTGCTCGAGCTGGGGAGTCGGGCCGTACGTCTTGTCGCCCAGAGCCTCGCTCATCGCCGACTTCATGAGTCGGTTCGAGAGCGTCTGGCCGCACGGGAGGGTGAGGGCGTCGTACAACGTGGTCATCAGGAGTCCTGTCGCGCGGGGCGGCCGAGAGCGGCCAGATACCGATGGTATCTCAAATGCGTACGCGGTGGTGCAGGTGGACCACGCCGTTGGCGAACCGACGTTCGTCGATCAGCTCGAGCTCAACTCGTGCATCCGGTAGTGCCGGCTTGCCGGCCCCGATCAGGATCGGCGACATCAGCAGGTGGATCTCGTCGACCAGTCCGGCCTCGATCGCCTGCCCAGCGAGATTGGCGCCTCCGACCGTCAGGTCGCGCTCGAAGGTCGCCTTCATCTGCCGGATCGTGTCGGGATCGAAGTCGCGCTCGATGCGGGTGTTCGGGGTGGATGCAGCCTCGAGGGATGTGGAGTAGACGATCTTGTCGGCGGCCCGCCAGACCTCGGCGAAGTCGCGGGCGACCGGCGATGCGTCGTCGAGCGGCATCGTCCCCCAGAACACCATGACGTCGTACAACCGGCGACCGTAGAGGTAGGTCCCGACCGGACGTTGGAGATCGTTGACGAAGGCATGCACCTCTTCGTCGGGCATGCTCCAGTCGAAATTGCCCTCGGCATCCTCGACGAATCCGTCGAGTGAGGTGATCGCGCAATAGATCAGCTTGGCCATGATCGGAGCCTACGACTCCGCGCGCTGGTCTCGTAGGATCGTGGGGTGACTGACTGGGTGACCATCTCGTCGCTGGCGACTGCCGGCGGCACGCTGGCCCTCGCGGTGTCGACGTTCGCGGCGGTCCGTTCGTCCAATCGCTCGGCGCGCGCCACCGAGCGCGCGCTCCTCGCCGGCATCCGACCCGTCATCGTCCCTTCTCGTGTGTCGGACGAGCCGGTCAAGGTGGGCTTCTCCGACGACCACTGGGTCAAGGTGCCCGGTGGCCGCGGCTCCGTCGACGTGACAGACGACGCCATCTACATGGCGATCTCGCTTCGCAACGTCGGGAGCGGTCTTGGAGTGCTCGATCGCTGGGATCTCTATCCCTCACGTGAGATCGGCGCAGATGCCTCCCACCGGGACCCGGCCACGTTCCGGCGACTCACGCGGGACATCTACATCTCGGGCGGAGACGTAGGGTTCTGGCAGGGCGCCCTGCGTGATCGGTCCGAACCGCTCTTCGACGAGACGCGTCGGGCCGTCGAAGAGCGCGTAGCCCTCACCTTCGACCTGCTCTATGGAGACCATGAGGGCGGCCAGCACACGATCAGTCGGATCACCCTCCTCCCGGCCGAGGACGGCACGTGGCTCGCCGCGGGGTCGCGGCACTGGAACCTGGACCGTTCCGACCCCCGCTGAGTTTGGGCGGTTCCGCCCTAGTTGACCTGCCGGTCGTGGCCTTCCCAGAACGGCTGGCGAAGCTTGAACTTCTGCAGCTTGCCGGTTGCCGTACGCGCCAGCTCGTCGCGGAACTCGATGCGTTTGGGGCACTTGTAGCCCGCGAGGTGTTCTCGGCAGTGCGCGATCAGGCCGGCCTCGTCGACCGGCTCCTCATCGGGGTCGAGAACGACCAGCGCGGTGATGAGCTCACCCCACTTGTCATCGGGTATGCCGATCACCGCGACCTCGCGGACGGCTGGGTGGGAGCTGAGCGCGTCCTCGACCTCGATCGAGGAGACGTTCTCGCCGCCGGTGATGATGACATCCTTCTTGCGGTCCGCGATCGTGATGTAGCCGTCCTCGAAGGTGCCGCCGTCGCCGGTGTGGAACCAGTTGCCGGCCAGTGCATCGGCGGTCGCCTCGGGGTTCTCCCAATATGCCTCGAGGTTGTGATTGGACTGGGCCAGCACCTCGCCCTCGTCATCAATCATCATGCGTACGCCGACCGCCGGGGCACCGGCGCGACCGAGGTTGACCGCCTGCTGGTGCGGGTCGAGGGCGTCCCACTCGGCGCGCATCCGGCTCATGGTGAGCAGCGGAGCGGTCTCGGTGAGTCCGTAGATCTGGATGAACTCCCAGCCCAGCTCCTCGCGGACGCGCTCGATCGTGCGGGTCGGCGGCGGCGCACCCGCCACGATGATCCGCACCCGGTCACGGCCGGGGATCTCGCCCTCCCACGTCTTGGCCCCGTCGAGCGCAGCCGTGACGACCGCAGGGGCGGCGCACAGATAGGTGACGCCGTGCTTCTCGATGCGCTTGAGAATCTCGGTGCCGTCGACCTGGCGCAGCACGATGTGGGTCGCTCCCATGCCGGTGGCGGTGTACGGGTGGCCCCAGCCGTTGGCATGGAACATCGGCAATGTGTGGAGGTAGACATCGCGGTCGGACACCGAGGCCTGCCAGCCGAAAACCGTCGCATTGAGCCACAGATTGCGATGTGTCAACTGGACGCCCTTGGGTCGCGCGGTCGTGCCAGACGTGTAGTTGATCGTCGCGGTCGCACCCTCATCGCCGGCCCACGGCTCGGGATCGGCCTTGGAGCCCCAGATCTTGTCGTCATCCTCGCCGAGCACGAATGTCCGCTTGCAGTCGACCTCGTCGACCAGGTGGCGCAGATCGGGATCGACCAGCAGCACCTCGGCACCGGAGTGCTCGACGATGTAACGGATCTCGGCGACCGCGAGCCGGAAGTTGACCGGCACCAGAACGCGTCCCCAGCCGGAGACCCCGAAGAATGACGTCAGCAGACGTGCGGAGTTCTGCGACACGATCGCTACTCGCCCGCCGACCGGCACGCCCAGCTCATCCAGCGTCGCGGCCTGCGACCTGGCACGTCGGCCCAGCTCGGCGTACGTGATCTCGCCCCAGGACTCGGCCGGTTGGTTGGGTTCATCGACCACGGCGATGCGATCGGGATAGACCGTGATGGCGCGATCGAGGAAGTCGTTGACGGTCAAGGGGTAGAACACGGAGGCCTCCGATGAATGACGCTGATCACGCCATTGTTGCCGCCGTGACCACAGCGCGCGAGGTATGGGTCAGGGAGCGGGCACCGTTGCACACGTATTGACCGCGGGCTTGCCGGCGAATCGATCGCTGAAGAAGGCGATCGCGCCGGGAGCTCCGGTGACGAGCTCGCTGATGTGCTCGCCGACCAGATCCTCGACGTGCTGCACCGTGACGCCGTCGTGGCAGAACCGGGTGATCAGCTCGCGGTCCGGACCGATCGGCGCGAACTCGTCGAGCTTCGCGTGATAGTCGTAGATCGGCATCGTCGGGGTGCCTGGATCTCCGAGCGGGCTGTTGTCATGCAGCATGGCGACGATGGCCGGACTGTAGAACGAGCCCGGCGTCTTCTCGATCTGCGCGATGCTCAGGAACGGGAAGCGGATCGCCGCGTCGGTCAGGCAGTCACCGGACGCCTTCGCGACCTTGGCGATCCCGGTTGGGCTGAGGTAGTCGGCGATGTTGAGCTCGGGGTACGCGCGGACGAAGCCATTGACACCCATGGCCACAGCGCCGCCGGCCGGACCCCCGCTGAACTTGTCGATCGTGGAGCGGATGTCGCCGACGAGGCCGCCGAGCGCCAGCGCGCTGAAGTTGAGGTCGGGCGCGTACGTCGGCTGCATCTGCGCGGCATGGACGCTGGCGAAGCTGCCGCCGGAGTAGCCCCACAGTGCGGTCTTCGTGGTGGGTGCAAGGCCGCCCTCGGTGAACGCGAGCGAGGCGCGTACGCCATCGAGCACAGCCTGGCCCTCCGTCTTGGCGACCAAAAATTCAGACCTCGGACCCTCGTAGTCGGGCACCGTGACTGCCCAGCCCTTGAGCAGCGCGAGGTACATGACCCCGGTCTCGCCCTCGGAGTTGCTGAAGTCCGCGATCGGCCCGGCCGTCAGGGCGTACGAGGGGGCGCACTTGCCGGCCACACCGTCTTCAGCGGTCTGGTAGGACACGAGCGGGCGGGTGCCCGCGCCTCGCCACGCAGCCTTGGGCACGAGGAGCGTTGTCACGGTTGCGCTGGCACGGCCCTTGGAGTCATTGGTTCGGTACTTGATCTGCCACGCAGTGGCGGGCATCGGGAAGCCGAATGCGCTGGTGCTGACTTTTCGCGAAGCGATGACCGCGCCCGGTGCGTACGTCCCGACATTGGCCGGCACGGCGTAGAACGGATCCTTCTCGGGCACGGGCACGCGCGCTGCCGAAGCCGGCGAGGCCAAGGTCGCGATCGAGATGGCGAGGAGGGAGATGAGGATCAATGCGCGCTTCATGGGAATGCCTCACGTCGGGAGCGGTTCCGGAGACCGTACCCGTTCTCACGACAAATGAAAAGGCTTCGTTTCGGATGCTAGCGTGAGTCGCTGACGTACGTGAGGTGGATCGTCGCCCTCTTGCAGGCGTCCTGATTGCTCGACGTGCTCAGGAATGCGATCGACGCCCCGGCGAACGACACGTGCGAGAGTGCGGGAAGTGGCTGGTCGACGGTCATCAGCGGATTGGCGATCACATAGTCGGCAGGTCTGCACGGACCGGGTGCCGCACCGATTGCCTTGGTGACCGATCCGATGCTGACGATGACAGTCGACACGTACGTGGAGTCATGGGACGGATTCGTCACCCGACCTTCGATGTCGACGGGTGGCGCGGTCGGTCCGAGGCCGGTGATGATCGACGTCTGGGTGATCACGAGGGTCTGGTCAGTTCCGGTGCCGGAGCCCGTGCAATCGTCGGTGGCTGCCTGGCTGGGCGAAGGTGTTGCCGTCCCGAGCCCGATCAACAGGACCAGGGTCAGGATGACTGAGTCGGCGCGATGCCCGTCGTGTCGGCGCAGAAGCAGCCAACCGGCGATCAGGAAGGTCGCCGCCGCCAGAACCAGCCACGCGCTGGGACCGCCGGTACCGGGAAGATTTCCACAATTCATCAGGATGCCTCGATCGACGAGAGGATTCCGGTTCGTGGGCAGCGCCCGAGAGAGCAGCGCTGCCCACGAAGACGATCAGCTGGCGGCGAAGTACAGGGGCACGGTGGCACCCTTGCAAGCGTCCTGGTTGGTCGGCAGATTCTTCATGACCAGCGTGACCGTTCCGGCGGCGTTGCCCGGGGCAGGGATCGGTCCGTAGGTGATGGCCGGCGTGCCGACCGTGTAGTCAGCAGCTGAGCATCCGGGGACGAGGATCCAGGGGCTGCCGTCAGAGTTGGCGACCGTCACCGTGACCAGGCTGAGAGTCTGGCTCGCTGTGCTTGGATTCGTGACGGTGAAGGCGATGGACTGCTGCCCGACACCCGGCTTCAGCAATGGCCCCGTTGCGGCCGTGCTCGCGACGGTGAAGTCAGTGCTGGTTCCGGTCGTTCCCGAACCAACACCCGAGCCGCTCGATGTCCAGTAGGCGTAGGCGAGACTGCCGCCGATCACGACCAGGATGGCGGTGAGTGCTACCAGGACGGTGCGATTCTTGCGTGGGTTGATGGTGAACATGGTGGACTCCCTAGTGGTGGCCGGCACCGACCTCGCAGGTCCCCAGAAACTCCCCAAGGAGACGCCCTCGATTGAGGTGGCAGGTGTCAACTTGTCGCGAACAGTACGCCCACAAGGCGGTGGTGCGACCCGGTTCAGGGTCCCTAATTTGTCCCGAGTATTCCAGGACTTTTGGGGACCTTATGCCCTACTTCCGTTGCCGATCTCGGGCCTAGCGTGGCGACTCCATAGGTCGAGGGAGCCCGACAGGACACCCGTACTTCTGCGCGCGCTGGTGGGGTGATTTCGATGGTCGACATGCCGTCGAATCGTCGTACGCCATTGCATCGCCGTGCCACTCGCCGGCTCTGGCTTCCGCTGTTGCTTGCGGTCCTGATCGCGCTGGGCGGCGCGGCCGATGCCTACTGGCGCAGCTCAGGCCATGGCGGAGGCGGCGGAGCGACCGACAGCCCTCTGGCAGTCGTCCTCACTCCCGGTGTGCCGACCGCGCACTTGCGTCCTGGCGGCACGACCGATGCGGTGCTGACGATGACCAATCCGAACACCGTTCCGATCACGCTCGGCTCACTGGCGCTGGACACCACGCAGGGATCCGGTGGATTCGCCGTCGATGCCGGCCATTCCACGTGCACAGTTGTGAGCCTCCGATTCACGACCCAGACGGCCGGGTGGACTGTGCCGGCACGGGTGGGTACGACCGACGGATCACTCGACCTCGTCTTGGCCGATGCGGTCTCGATGCTGATCGATGCGCCCGACTCCTGTCAGGGAGTTCACATCTCTATCTACTTGCGGGCCGGCGCATGATCCGCCCCTGGCGCCTGCTCATCGTGATGACGGCCATCCTCCTCACCTGCGGCGTCGCGTGGTCGTACTGGAGCGCTGTCTCTGTCTCAGGCGGGAGTGGGGCGTCGGCCGCGGCAAGCGTTGACCGCGGTGCGAAGCCCACGGTTGTCGTGTCCGGGTCGTCCGTTGCGGTGAGCTGGGCGGCGACCGGCGTGTCGAATGGCGACGCGGTCAGCGGATATCTGATCACCCGGTACGACCAGGCAACCCTGACCGCCCAGACCATGCTTTCGCAGTGCGCGGGGGCGGTTGCCACTACCTCATGCAGCGAGGATTCTGTTCCAGACGGAGTGTGGGTCTATTCGGTGACGCCGCTGCTCGCCACGCACTGGCGCGGAGCGGAGAGCCTACGAAGTGCGGCCGCGACCGTCACAACCGCCGCGCCGGGACCGTCGTTGGGGAGCGCAGCCGCCTTCTCGATCCTCGGCTTCACCGGCGTGACCAGCACCGGCGTCAGCACGGTGAGTGGCGATCTGGGAGTGAGCCCGAGCAACGCGGTCACCGGATTCCCGCCGAGTGTCGTGGGCGGTGACATCCATGCGGGCGATGTCGCTGCTGCCCTGGGTCAGGCCGATCTCCTGCTGGCCTACGCAGCAACCTCTTTGTTGATCCCGACCAAGCCGGATTTCGCTGGCGATCTGAACGGGCTGACGTTGCATCCCGGCATCCGGCACACTGCTGCCGCGTTCACGTTGACCGGCACGCTGACACTTGACGGCGATGGCGACCCGAATGCCCTGTTCATCTTCCAGGTGGGCGCTGCGCTCAACACCGCGGCCGCCAGCCATCTCGTGCTCATCAACGGCGCGAAGGCGTCGAACGTGTTCTTCCAGGTGCTCGGCGCCGCCGGCACTGGCGCCAACTCCACGTTCGCGGGCACGATCCTCGCGAATGGCGCGATCACGCTCGGAGCCGACTCGGAACTGATCGGGCGAGCCCTCTCGCGCGGGGCGGTCACGATGGCCGGCAACACCGTTCGCTTCACGGTGGCACTGCCGCCGGCCGTCACGATCGACGGAGGTGCAACGAGGCTCACGAAGAGTGCAACGCCAACGCTGTCTGGCACCACAACAGCGGCGCCCGGTCGTACCGTCACTGTCACGGTGGCCGGCCAGACACTGACCACCACCGTCCAGGCCGGCGGCATCTGGTCGGTCACGGCTGGCTCGCTGCTCGCCAACACGTACTCGGTGGTGGCCAAGGTCCGAGACTCCGCGGGCAATGCCGGGTTCGCGACGCAGACGCTGACTGCCGAGATCAGTCCGGCGATCGTTGATCTGAAGAGTGCGGCGACCTACTCAGTGCTAGCCACGACAACGGTGGCCAACACCGGTGCGACCACGATCGGCGGCAACTTGGGCCTGAGTCCGGGGCTCTTCGTGACCGGGTTCCCACCCGGTGTGGTGTCGGGGTCCACTCATGTCGCGGACATTCCGGCGGCGCTCGCCCGGGTCGATTTTTCCGCCGCCTACGGCGACGCGGCCGGACGCGTGCCGAGCAGCAGCTTCGCCGGGGACCAGAATGGACAGACGTTCAGACCGGGGGTTCACCACACCGCGGCGGCCTTTGCCCTGACCGGGACGCTGACGATCGATGCGGATGGCGTCTCGAGCTCGGTGTTCATCATCCAGGTCGATGCGGCGATGAACACCGCGGCCGCGAGCCATGTCGTGCTCGCCAATGGCGCCAAGGCATCAAACGTCTTCTGGCAGGTCAATGGCGCGGCCGGCACCGGCGCGAACTCAACCCTCGTAGGCACGATCCTCGGCAATGGCGCCATCACCCTCGGCGCAGGCTCGACGCTCGTCGGGCAGGCGATGTCCACCGGCAAGGTGACGTTGTCAGGCAACGCGATCTCGATGAACTGACTCTGGAGATAGCGGACAGATCGCGCGGTTGACCCTACGGTGATCCGATGACCTATTTCGTCACCGGCGCCACCGGGTTCGTCGGCCGCCGCCTCCTGGTTGAGCTCGTCGCGACCCGCAAGGGTCCGATCCACGTACTGGTGCGCGCGGGCTCGGAGGACAAGCTCGAGCGCTTCGCCTATCAGTGGGGCCGCTCCCGGCGGGTCAAGATCGTCTCCGGAGAGCTGACCTCACCCAACCTCGGCGTCGATCCGGACTGGATCGCCGCGCACTCCGGCAAGGTCGACCACTTCTTCCACCTCGCCGCGTCGTACGACATGACGGCCTCGAAGTCCGAGAACGATCGCCTCAACCTCGACGGCACCCGTCACGCGCTTGAGCTGGCTCAGGCGGTACGCGCCGGGACCTTCCATCAGGTCTCGTCGATCGCCGCCGCCGGTGACTTCCACGGGACGTTCAGCGAGGACATGTTCGACGAGGGGCAGGGATTCCCGTCGGACTATCACCGGACGAAGTTCGGGTCGGAGAAGCTCGTGCGTGACACGGCGACGATGCCGTGGCGGGTCTATCGGCCGGCGATCGTCGTCGGCGACTCGGAGACCGGCGAGATCGACAAGATCGACGGCCCGTACTACTTCATGCCGATGCTCAAGGGTCTGCGCGATCTTCTGCCGTCCTGGCTTCCGCTCGCGGCGGCCGGCATGGGCCGCACCAACATCGTCCCGGTCGACTTTGTCGCGAAGGCGATGAATGAGCTCGCGCACCAGCCGGGCCTCGACGGTCGCGCGTTCCACCTGGTCAACCCGACTCCGCAGTCCAACCTCGACGTCCTCAACGCGCTCGCCTCGGCGGCCGGAGCGCCGCAGATCGTCGTGTCGGTCGACAATCCGACGACCGACCGGGTCACCGACACCTTGCTCGGTTCGATCATCGGGAAGATCGTCGAGTCGGGGCCAGGTCATCTGATCGCCGAGCAGACCGTCGGTCGACTCGGCGTCCCGCCCGAAGTGCTCGCGCACATGAACCTGCCGACGACATTCGACGCCACGGCGACCACGAATGCTCTGGTGGGGAGCGGTATCGAGGTGCCGGCGCTGTCGACGTACGCCTCGGTGCTCTGGGACTTCTGGGAGCAGAATCTCGACCCGGCGATCCGAGCCGACCGGGCGACCCGCGCCGCGGTGAAGGGCAAGAACGTCGTCATCACGGGAGCCACTTCGGGCATTGGCAAGGCGAGCGCGCTGCGCCTAGCGGCTCTCGGCGCCAATGTGATCCTGGTGGCTCGCGGCGTCGAGGCGCTGCAGCTGTGTGTCGACGAGATCAAGTCCCGGGGCGGCAGCGCCGGCGCCTATCCGTGCGATCTTGCTGACCTCGATGCGATCGACGCCCTGACCAAGGACCTGAACGCCGATTTCGATGGGATCGACTTCCTGGTCAACAATGCCGGCCGCTCGATCCGACGTTCGCTACGGCTGTCGTACGACCGGTTCCACGATTTCGAGCGCACGATGCAGCTCAACTACTTCGGCGCCATCCGACTCGTGATGGGCCTGACGCCGGGCATGGCCAAGCGTCGCAGCGGGCACGTCGTCAACATCTCGTCGATCGGGGTGCAGACGAATGCGCCGCGATTCTCGGCGTACATCGCGTCCAAGGCGGCGCTCGATGCGTGGACGCGGGTGGTCAGCTCAGAGATCCACGACCGTGGTGTCACGTTCACGACGATCCACATGCCGCTGGTGCGCACACCGATGATCGCGCCGACCAAGCTGTATGACCGGTTCCCGGCGATCAGTCCGGCCCAGGCTGCCGAGATGGTGCTCAAGGCGATGCGCGACAAGCCGCACGAGATCAACACGTTCGGCGGCACGGCGGGCGAGATCGGCCACGCGATCGCGCCGCGGGCGGCATTCAGCCTGTTGAACCGGGCCTACAAGCTCTTCCCGGACTCAGCGGCGGCACGCGGCGCGGATGCTGGCACGTCGGCGACGCGCGAACAGCTCACCCTCGCGAGGATTCTCAAGGGCGTGCACTGGTAGTCGTTCGTGCGGCCAGGCGTGGGCCGGCCACGCAGAATCCCAGCAGCACAACCCCGCTCACCACGGCGAACCACGACGGTGCCGAGTCCGATCCGGCGGCGATCGTGACCATGGTGCCGGCCGCGGCGAGAAGGATCATCGTCGCGCCCAGCCAGGCGTACATCGGCGCACCGAACGCGCGCGAAAACGGTAGGAAGTGCAGCCCGACGACGGCGACGACCCACAGCACCGTCAGCTCAGAACGGTCGAACACGTTGTTGATGACCGAGGCGCCGACCGGGATCGCCACGATCTCGGCAATGACGCTGGACCAATAGATGCGTCCAGCCCGCTCGGAGAGGGTCGCGGGAGCCGCTTGGGGTGCGCGTACGACTCCCCACACCAACGCTGCGACGAACAACACGATGCCGACAAGGCGGACCGCAGCGGCAGCATCGCCGGTGCCTCCGGCGTTGATCAGGATGAACAGCGCGCCCGCGACCGTGCCGATCAAAGATCCGAGCTGGGCGCCGCTCAACCGACTGGTCACTCGTAGCCGTAGAAGCCTTGGCCGCTCTTCTTGCCGAGCAGTCCGGCGTCGACCATGCGGTCGAGCAGCGGCGGCGGTGAGTACAGCGGCTCCTTGAACTCGTCATACATCGAGACGCCGATCGCCCGGATCGTGTCGAGGCCGATCAGGTCGGACAGGGCGAGGGGTCCCATCGGGTGGCCACAGCCCAGCACCATGCCGCGGTCGATGTCATCGGCGGAGGCGTAGCCGGCTTCATACATCCGGATGGCGCTGAGCAGGTACGGGACCAGCAGGCTGTTGACGACGAAGCCGGCGCGGTCGGTGGCGTCGATCGGCTTCTTGCCGAGGGTGTCGGTGACCCAGGTGCGCATCCGGTCCAGGGTCTGCGGCGATGTGGTCAGCGACGGGATGAGCTCGACGAGCTGCATGACCGGAGCGGGGTTGAAGAAGTGCACACCCATCACGTGGTGCGCCCGACCCGAGACCGCACCAAGCTTGACGATCGGGATCGATGAGGTGTTGGACGCCAGGATCGCGTCGTCCTTGGTCAGGATCTGACCGATCCGGCGGAACAGGTCGAGCTTGGTCTTCTCGTCCTCGGAGGCGGCCTCGACCACGAGATCGCGATCGGCCAGCGCCTCGAGGTCGTCTGTGAACGTGATGCGCCCGTGCACGGCATCGATCTCGGCGGCGTCGATCTTGCCGCGCTTCTCCGCCCGGCGAAGTGAGCCTTCGACTCGCTCGCTCGCGGCTTTCGCGGCGTCTGCCGAGACTTCGACGACGACCACATCGAGCCCCGCGCGTGCCGCCACTTCGGTGATACCGGAACCCATCAGCCCTCCGCCGATGACTCCTACGCGTTCGATGCCGCTCATGACGCTCTCCTCTAAGTCTTAGGACGTCATACTAATTGTTGCTCCTGCGGCAAGATGAGGCACCCCTCATGTTTTGCGATCGCGCGCCTCCGGAGGCTCGGCGCCCGACCGTGGTGGGATGGCGTCATGCGTACGATCGTCGCCTCTCTCGCCCTCGTCCTGGCTCTTGCCGGCTGCGGCGGTGGCAGTGACGACCAGCCAGCTCCCAAGAAGACCGCAACCAAGACGACGCCCACCAAGAAGGTGACGGTCAAGCCGACGGTCGCGATTCCGACCGGCAAGGCCGTCCCCGAGGCGCTCTCGTCGTTCCGATGCGCACCCGACAAGAAGGGGGTCTGGAACGCCAGCGGTTACCTGCGCAACTCGGGCAAGAACAAGGTCACCTATCAGGTCACCGTCTATGTCGGCGAGGCCGCGGGCGGATCGGAGAACGCCCGCACCGCCCAGGTGGCGGGCGTCGCGGCCGGTGGCTCGGTGAAGTTCTCGATCAAGGATGTTCCGGCTCCCAAGGCCGGCGGTCCGTGCCACGTCCAGGTGCTTGCCGGCTCCTGAGTCCTTGGCGGCTGCGGCTGCTGCCCGCGTACTCATTAAAGTGGCGGGATGACCACGACCGAATCCGTCGCTTGGCACGCCACCGGCGACTACGAAGACATCTCGTATGAGACGACCGACGATGGCATCGCCAAGATCTCGATCGCGCGACCCGAGGTGCACAACGCGTTCAGGCCACAGACGATCATCGAGATCTCTCACGCGCTGACAGTGGCGCGCGAGGACGAGGGTGTCGGCGTCATCATCCTGACTGGCAAGGGTGACAAGGCATTCTGTTCCGGTGGCGATCAGCGGGTGCGCGGCGACAGCGGCTACAAGACCGATGCCGGGGCGACCGGACGCTTCCACGTCACCGATCTGCACGTGCAGATGCGCCGCACCCCGAAGCCAATTGTGGCGATGGTGGCGGGTTGGGCGATCGGGGGCGGCCACGTGCTGCACCTGGTCTGCGACCTGACGATCTCGGCCGACAACGCGGTGTATGGCCAGGTCGGACCCAAGGTCGGCTCCTTCGACGGCGGCTTCGGCGCGAGCGTGCTGGCGGACCTCGTGGGACCCAAGAAGGCCAAGGAGATCTGGTTCCTGTGTCGTCAGTACGACGCTCAGGCGGCTCTCGACATGGGGCTCGTCAACACCGTCGTACCTCTCGCCGATCTCGAGACCGAGACGGTCAAGTGGTGCCGAGAGATGTTGCAGCTCTCACCTTTCGCGCTCCGGCTCATGAAGGCGAGCTTCCACGCTTCGGAGGATGGCTACGCCGGCATCCAGCAGCTCGCTCACGACACCAACCTGCTGTTCTACGGCAATGCCGAGGCGCAGGAGGGACGCGAAGCCTACAAGGCCAAGCGCAAGCCCGACTTCAGTCAGTTCCCCAAGAGGGCCTGAGGACGAGGCTCAGCTGCGGGAGACGCGGACCATTTCGTCGCGCGGTACGACCTTGATCCGCTCGCGCCCGGCGGCCTCGCCGAGGGCGAGTTCGTGGGCGTCGAGCTGCTCCCAGCCCTGCCACGTCGTGAACTCGATTCCGCGGCCCTCGAGGTAGCGGTCGACGGCTTCACGTTCGGGCTCGGGCGGCGCCACGAGCGAGTCGACATCGGCGAGCAGGAGCTCGATGGTCTGGGCGGCATCGGACTTGGTGTGGCCGATCAGGCCCACCGGTCCGCGTTTGATCCACCCCGTGACGTACGCGCCGGGGAGCGGGTCGCCCTCGATGTCGATGACCCGGCCGCCGTCATTGGGCACCACGGCGAGATGGTCGTCGAACGGGATGCCAGCGAGATTCTCGGAGCGGTAGCCCACCGCTCGATAGACCGCCTGGACCGGCCAGTCGATGAACTCGCCAGTGCCACGGACGTTGCCGGTGCCGTCGAGCTCGGTGACCTCCGTACGCAGGCCGACGACCTGGCCATCGGCACCGAGAACCTCGACAGGGTTCTGGCAGAAGTGGATGTGGATGCGGTGCGGGGCGCCGGTCGGCTCCTTGGCCAGGTAGTTCTGCAGCACGTCGACCACGAGCTTGACCGACTTCGAGGCACGGATCGCGTCCATCGATCCCTCGTCGAGCTCGAACCCCTCGGGGTGGATGACGACATCGATCGACGGTGAGTGGGACAGCTCGCGCAGCTCCATCGGGGTGAACTTGACCTGGGCCGGGCCGCGGCGGGCGAACACGTGGATGTCCTTGGCGACATTCGCCGTGAGGCCGGTGTGCACGTTGTCCGGGATGTCTGTGGTGAGCTGTTCGTCGGCGGTCTTGGCGAGCATGCGGGCGACGTCGAGGCCGACATTGCCGACGCCGAGGACCGCGACGGTCTCGGCACGCGGCTCGAACGGCCAGTCGCGGGGGGCGTCCGGGTGTCCGTCGTACCACGACACGAAGTCGGCGGCGCCAAACGAGCCCTTGAGCTCGATGCCGGGGATCTCGAGGTCGCGGTCGGCGCGCGCGCCGGTGGCGAAGATGACCGCGTCGTAGAACTGTTGCAGGTGGTCGAGCTTGAGATCGGCACCGTAGTTGACGTTGCCGAAGAACCTGATGCCGTCATGGGAGAGCACGCGCTTCAGCGCCTTGACGATCTCCTTGATCCGGGGGTGGTCCGGCGCCACGCCGTACCGGATCAGGCCGAATGGCGTGGGATCACGGTCGAGGATGTCGATCGTGACGTCCACATCGGACTTCGTGAGGATGTCTGCGGCATAGATGCCAGCCGGTCCGGCACCGATCACGGCGACGCGAAGCTTCCTAGTCATACTGCAAGGCTAGGAGAGTAGAACAGGTTCTATTTTTCCGTCTTGCGATGCGAACGGGAAGTGTGTGGTCCGGCTCACACGGGGTTGACCGCGAGGAATTGATCGACCAGGGCGTTGACCTCGGCGGGCGCTTCCAGCGCGGCAAGGTGGGCGGCGCCATCGATCACGACGAGCTCGGCTCCCGGGACCGCCGCGGCCATGGCTTGCGACTCCGGCAGCCGGAATGTCGCGTCCTCGGCACCGGCGACGACGAGCACGGGCGTACGTATGCGGCTGAACAGGTCGCGCTGGTCGGGCCGCTGCGGCACCACGCTGCGTACGGCCCAGGCGACCGAAGCGATATCGGCCCGCCCGACGGTGTCGCTCACCTGTTGAACGACGGCTGGACGAGACGCCATCGTGGTCGGCCCGAGGAAGGCCTTGAGCACTGACGGCATCAACGGCTTGCGGAGGCCGCCGAGGAGCTTGGCAACACGAAGCAGGGCGCCGTACTCCAGCCGCTGATAGCGACCGGCCGGCGACGCGGTGGCGTTCATCAGCACCGAGACACCCACCCGATCGGGGTGCAGAGCGGCGAAGGTTCCACCGATCATGCCGCCCCACGAGTTGCCGAGCAGGTGGGCGCGGTCGACGTCGAAATGGTCCAGCACCTCGCGGACCACGGTGGCGCATTCGGTGAAGGTGAAGCCGCGGGTGAGCGCCTCGCTCGCGCCGTGCCCCGGCGGATCGATCACGAGCACCGTGAACCGATCACCGAAATGCTCGATCTGCGCCGACCAGAGCTCGCCGTCCATCAGCAGGCTGGGCCACATCACGATCGCGGGGCCATCGCCGCGGGTGCGTACGCGCAACCGGCCGAGCGTCGTCGGCACCTCGTGATCGGCCAGCATGGAGACAGGCTAAACGGTGTGGCGTGGCTCACGGCGAGGCCCTAGTGTTCGGAACCGGGGATAGCAGTAAGGAGCACCATGGGTCTGATCTCGCCGACCTTGCCTGACTTCGACGTCGACGCCTGGCGCGCCAGGCCGCGGGCCGAACGCACCAAAGCGCTGCAGCAGCACTGGGCGATCTACGGATTCGGCACTCCCTATGCGATCTACATCTTGTATGCGGTCAAGATCGGGCTCTACATCCTCGGTGGCCTGCTCTTCGCGGCCTCGACCCCCGGGATCGGCTCGCTCGGCAATCTCAACGACTGGTGGTTCGAGCCGGTCGTGTTCCAGAAGGTCATCATCTGGACGCTGTTGTTCGAGGTGCTCGGCTTCGGGTGCGGCTTCGGGCCCCTGACAATGCGATTCCTGCCGCCGCTCGGCACCTTCCTGTATTGGCTGCGCCCCGGCACGATCCGTCAGCCGCCGTGGCCAGATCGGGTGCCGGGCACATACGGCTCACATCGCAGCTTCGTCGACATCGTGCTGTACCTCGGAGTCATCGGCTCGGCGATCTTCATACTGCTGTCACCGGCGGATCGCTACGCCGTCCCTCACCAGGCTCTATTTGCCTTGACGGGTCCGGTCCCACCGCTGATCGAGCCGTGGCGATTCCTGCCGCTGTTGATCGTCCTGCCGGTGCTGGGTCTGCGCGACAAGACGATCTTCCTGGCCGCACGCGCCGAGCACTACTGGGTCACCGCGATCGTCTTCCTGTTCCCCGGCGGCGACATGATCCTCGCGGCCAAGCTGATCATGATCGCGATCTGGTGGGGCGCTGCGACGTCCAAGCTCAACAAGCACTTCCCGTATGTCGTGTCGACCATGATGAGCAATGCCCCACTCGTGCCGAAGGCGATCAAGCGTCGGCTTTGGCGCGATGCTGAAACTGACATCCGTCCCGGCCGGTTGGCCGAAGCCCTGGCCCACGGCGGCACGGTCGTCGAGTTCGGCGTGCCGCTCGTGCTGCTGCTGTCCCGAGGCGGCACGATCACCACGGTTGCCCTCGTCATCATCGTGCTGTTCCACCTGCAGATCCTCACCGCGATCCCGATGGGAGTGCCGCTGGAGTGGAATGTCGTGATGATGTTCGGCGCGGTGTTCCTGTTCGGGCACTACTCCCACGTGGGATTCGGCGACGTCACCCAGCCGGTCCTCGTCTACGGCCTGCTCGCCCTGCTGGTGGCCACGATCATCGCCGGCAACAACCGCCCCGATCTGTTCTCCTTCCTCCCTTCGATGCGCTACTACGCCGGGACCTGGTCAACCTCGGCCTGGCTGTTCGGCGAGGGTGCCGAGCAGAAGTACGCCGACAAGGTCACCAAGGCCGCGCAGCTACCGCATCGACAGCTGGCCAAGCTGTATGACGAGGACACCGTCGACCTGATGATCGGCAAGCTCCAGGCCTGGCGCGGTCTGCACACCCATGGCCGCGCGATGGCCGGTCTCTATCCGCATGCCGCCGAGGACCACGAAGCACGGTTCATCATGGACGGCGAGATGGTGGCGGGTTCGGCAATCGGCTGGAACTTCGGCGACGGGCACCTGCACCAGGAAGCCCTGCTCGCCGCCGTGCAAGAGCGCTGCGAATTCAAGCCCGGCGAGCTCCGCGTGATCATGATGGAGTCGCCACCGTTCTTCCATCAGGTGCAGCGCTATCGCATCGTCGACGCCGCCAAGGGAGTCATCGAGACCGGCGAGGTCGAGGTTGCCGAGATGCTGACCCGGCAGCCGTGGGACGGCTCCGTGCCATTCCGCGATGTGAAGCGTCACTAGAAGCGGGCCACTAGGTTGAACGCATGACTTCCGCCGTCGTCGTGGGTTCTGGCCCCAACGGGCTGGCCGCCGCCGTTGTGCTTGCCAGGGCAGGCATCACGGTGACGGTGCTGGAGGCCGCCGACGAGATCGGCGGCGGCACCCGTTCGGCCCAGCTCACGATTCCCGGGATGATCCACGACGTATGTTCGGCGACCCACCCGACCGGAGTCGCCTCGCCGTTCTTCCGGTTCCTCGATCTCGGCCGACATGGGCTCGAGTGGCTGTGGCCCGAGGTCGACGCCGTGCACCCGATCGACGGGGGTCGCGCCGGGGTGATGTTCCGCGATCTCGACCGCACCGCAGAGCTCCTCGGCAAGGACGGCAAGAAGTGGCGGAGCTTGTACGCCCCGCTGGTCAAGCACAGCGATGCGCTCATCGATGAGCTGTTCCAGCCGATCATCCACGTGCCGAAGCACCCGATCACCCTGGCGAAGTTCGGCAGCCGGGCGCTGGCCCCTGCGACCTGGATCGCCCGGCGTTGGGAGACCGACGAAGCTCGTGGCCTCTTCGCGGGCATGGCGGCGCACGCGATCTATCCGCTCAACCGTCCGACCACCGGCGGCCTCGGACTGATGTTCGGGATGACGGGTCACGCCTATGGCTGGCCGGTCGCCAAGGGCGGCTCGTCGGCAATCGCGCACGCGCTGGCCGCGGAGATCGTCGAGCACGGAGGCACGATCGAGACCGGCCACGAGGTCACCGAGCTGCCCGAGGCCGACATCGTCCTGTTCGACACCACCCCGGCCGGGGTGCTGAAGATCGCCGGTGACCGGCTGCCGGGTCGGGTCCGGCGACCGTTCACGAAATGGCGGCGCGGGCCCGGGGTGTTCAAGGTCGACTTCGCCGTCGATGGTGGTGTGCCGTGGACCAATGAGTGGGCGCGCAAGGCCGGCACGGTCCACGTCGCGGGCACCATCGAGCAGCTCAACGCGGCCGAGAAGGAGGTCCACGCCGGACGGATGCCAGAGCACCCTTTCGTCCTGTTGTGCCAGCAGTACCTTGCAGATCCCGGTCGTTCGGTCGGTGATGTGCACCCGGTGTGGGCCTACGCGCACGTGCCGCAGGGCTACACCGGCGATGCGACCGAGGCGCTGATCGCCCAGATCGAGCGCTTCGCCCCGGGCTTCCGCGAGCGCATTGTGGCGAAGGCGGTCACGACCCCCGCTCAGCTCGAGGCCCACAACGCCAACTATCTCGGCGGCGATATCGCGGGCGGCGCGAACGACGCGTGGCAGGTTGTCATGCGACCTCGGGCGTCGACCAACCCGTACTCGCTCGGCGTCAAGGGCCTCTACCTGTGCTCGGCGTCGACACCGCCAGGAGCCGGCGTGCACGGAATGGGTGGCTTCCGCGCTGCAACGGCAGCGATGGCAGATTTGTGACCAGCGTCGTGAACGTTCAGCGGTCCTCCGTCGTTATATGACCGTCGCCCTTTTCCACGAGCCCGGGAGCCCATCCGTATGAAGCTGTCTCCGACCCACAAGTTCTTCTCGGCAACTGCCGCCGTGTCCGTACTCCTGCTGACTGCCGCATGTGGCAGCAGCTCGAGCGATGGCGGCAGCACCTCGCCGACGTCGGCCGCGACCACCGACAGCTCGAATGGCGGGTCCTCCAGCGACGCCACGTTCAAGGACGGGTCGTACTCCGGCGAGGCGAGCTACGCCAATCCCGGCGGCGTCTCCAAGCTGAAGGTCGCCTTGACGCTCGCCGACAGCAAGATCACGAAGATCAAGGTCACGCCCGAGGCCACCGACCCGACGTCGAAGGGTCACCAGACCGACTTCGCCGGCGGGATCGCGGCCGAGACAGTCGGCAAGCGCATCGACGCGCTGAATGTCTCGGTCGTTGCCGGCTCGTCCCTGACCCACCTGGGCTTCGACAAGGTGATCCAGCAGATCGAGGCCGAAGCCAAGGCCTGACATGGCCGCCTGGCAGTTCGAGGCGATCGGCACGGCGTGGCAAATCGACACGCGGGAGCCGCTCGCCGAGGCGGTGCAGGCCGAGGTCCTTGCCCGGATCGACGAGTTCGACCGGGTGTGGTCCCGGTTCCGACCTGACTCGGTGGTCTCGGCGATCGCGGCGGGGGTCGGGGAGTGGGAGCTCCCGGACGAGGCAGGGCCGCTGTTCCGGTTCTACGACGAGCTGCACGACGCCACCGACGGGGCGGTCAACCCGCTGATCGGACGTACGCTCTCCGACCTCGGCTATGACGCCGACTACTCGCTGAGCCCGGTCGATGCTCCCGCAGACGTCCCCTATTGGTCGACGCTCAGCTTCTCGGCACCTGTCGTGCATACGACACAGCCGGTCCTCATCGACATCGGCGCGGCCGGCAAGGGTCTGCTGGTCGACCTCGTGTCGAGCATCCTGATCCGGGACCTCAACCAGTTCACCGTCAATGCCAGCGGGGACCTCTTCCACCACGGCACCGCCCCGATCCGGGTCGCCCTGGAGCATCCGCGCGATCCGACGATGGCGATCGGGGTTGCCGAGCTCGAGCCCGAGCTGGCCCTCTGTGCCTCGGCGACCAATCGCCGCGCCTGGGGTGATGACCTGCACCACGTACTTGATGCGCGCACGGGACGGCCGACCGACGATGTCATCGCGACCTGGGTGGTCGCCGCAACCTGCATGTACGCCGACGGATTGGCGACGGCACATTTCCTGGCCGAACCAGCCGCGCTCATGGGACGCTTCCAGCACGAATTCGTCCGTATGCATGCCGATGGCCACGTGGAGTGGTCGCCGGACTTTCCTGGAGAGGTATTCGTATGAGCCCCAAGGATGTCAGCCCCCGAGATCTTCTCGACCGCCAGCTGGGACGAGTCACGATGTACCGGCTCGTGACGATCGTGCTCGGCGTACTCGTCGTCGTGATGCTCGCCTTCACGATCAACGGCACGTTCACGGGACGGTTCACGGTCAAGAGCGAGCTGGTGACCCTGGTAGTCGTCCTGGTCGCGACCTATGCGAGCAGCAGGCTCCTCGGACTCATCTGGCGGGTCAAGACACACGGCGAGTCGGCGATCATCACCGCCCTGCTCCTGTGGTTCATCTTCACGCCGTCGACCGATGCGGCGGACCTCGCGTGGATCGCCGGTGCCGGTGCGTTGGCAAATGTGTCGAAATACGTCCTGGCCTGGCGTGGCCGGCACATCTTCAACCCCGCCGCCGCCGGAGCCTTCCTCGTCTACGCGATCCAGTACGCGATCGGCCGCGATCTGCCGATCACCGCCTCGTGGTGGATCGGCAACAAGCAGCTGCTGGCCTTCGTCGCGGTCGGCGCCTTCCTGGTGCTGTGGCGCACGCGGCGGCTCGACATCGGGGTGCTGTTCATCGTGGTCGCGGGAGTGCTGGTCACGCTGGGCCTCAACCACATCGGTCAGCCTGCTCCGTTCAAGACGATGGCGTACGCCTATCCGATCGTCTTCCTCGCCGGCTTCATGCTGAGCGAGCCACTGACCCTGCCTCCCCGCCGGGTTCAGCAGCTCACCGTCTCGCTGGTGACCGCGGTGGTGTTCTCCTATCCGATCTGGGTGTTGCTCTTCACGTCTTCGCCCCCGAACCTCAAGGTCTTCGCGATCACGCCGGGCGTCTCGCTGCTGGTCGGCAACCTCGTGGCGTTCGCGTTCGCCCGCCGGCGCGGTCTCTCGCTCGAGCTGGTCAGCAAGCGCAAGCTCACGCCGGAGACGCACGAGCTCAAGTTCCGCGCGAAGCACGGTCTCGGGTTCGCGCCCGGGCAGTATGCCGAGCTGACCGTCCCGCACGCCCGCGCCGACGGTCGCGGTGTCAGACGTACGTTCAGCATCAGCTCGCCGCCCCACGACGACGGCCAGCTGACCATCGCGGTGCGGGTGCCCGAGAAGTCGTCGACGTACAAGAAGGCGTTGCTCGACCTCAAGCCTGGTCAGACCGTGCGCGGCACCGGGGTTGGCGGCGACTTCATCCTCCCCAAGGATGCCGCCGTGCCTCTGTTGCTCGTCGCCGGCGGCATCGGCATCACCCCGTTCCTGAGTCAGCTGCGACACCATCCCGAGCGTGATGCGGTACTCGTCTACGGCGTCACCGGGCCCGAAGAGATCAGCTACGCCGATGAGCTCGCAGCCTTCAACGTCGTCATCGTGTCGGCGGTGCGCCCGGACCACCTGCCGACCACGTGGCGCTGGATCGAGGCGCCGTTCCTCTCGGCCGAGATCATCGCGTCGGCGGTGCCCGATCTCGGCAAGCGGCGGGCGTACGTCTCGGGCCCTCCGGCGATGGTCAATGCCGTACGTCCGGGACTGGCCAAGCGTTGCGCCGGCATCAAGACCGACTACTTCACTGGCTACTGATCAGGACTTCCGTCCCTGTCGCACACGGCGCAAAAATGCCAGAGTTGATAGGAATGGACTCAACTCTGAGGGCGTTGAACAGAGTGACTCTGTCTCAACAACGGGAGTACTCATATGGACTTGGCGAAATTCACCACGCGGAGCCAGCAAGCGCTGGGCGCCGCGATCTCTGCTGCCGCCGCTGCGGGCAATCCCGCGGTCGAGCCGGCCCACCTGTTGTCTGCCCTGCTGACGCAGGACGGCGGCACGGCGACCCCGCTGATGCAGGCCGCCGGCGTCGACGTTCAGGTGCTGCGCGCCGACCTCAAGTCGGCGTTGGACGCGTTGCCGTCCGCAAGTGGTGCCAGCGTCCAGAACCCCGGACTCAGCCGGTCGTCGCACGAGGTGCTGCAACGGGCGCAGGATCTGGCCGACCAGCTCGGTGACGACTTCGTCTCCAGCGAGCACTTGGTCGTGGGCATCGCGACGGTCGACTCACCCGCGCGAACGCTGCTGACCGACCTCGGAGCAACCGCCGAGTCGCTGCAGGCGGCATTCGCCTCCGTACGAGGCACGGCTCGGGTCACGAGCCAGGATGCCGAGGAGACCTATCAGTCCCTTGAGAAATACGGCGTCGACCTGACAGCCGTCGCCCGTGAGGGCAAGCTCGACCCGGTCATCGGCCGCGACAGCGAGATCCGTCGCGTGATCCAGGTGCTGTCACGGCGTACGAAGAACAATCCCGTCCTGATCGGCGAACCCGGCGTCGGCAAGACCGCCGTCGTCGAGGGCCTCGCCCAGCGCATCGTCGCGGGCGACGTGCCCGAGTCGCTGCGTGGTCGTCGGCTCATCTCGCTCGACCTCGCGGCCATGGTCGCGGGTGCGAAGTACCGCGGCGAGTTCGAAGAGCGGCTCAAGGCCGTGCTCAACGAGATCAAGGAATCGGACGGCCAGGTCATCACGTTCATCGATGAGCTGCACACGGTGGTCGGCGCGGGCGCGGGTGGCGACAGCGCGATGGATGCCGGCAACATGCTCAAGCCCATGCTCGCGCGTGGCGAGCTCCGGATGATTGGCGCCACGACGCTCGACGAATATCGCGAGCGCATCGAGAAGGACCCCGCGCTCGAACGTCGGTTCCAGCAGGTGTTCGTCGGTGAGCCGAGTCCGGAGGACACGATCGCGATCCTGCGTGGCCTCAAGGAGCGGTACGAGGCACACCACAAGGTGTCGATCTCCGATGCCGCGCTGGTTGCTGCCGCGACCCTGTCCGACCGCTACATCCCCGGCCGACAGCTGCCGGACAAGGCAATTGACCTGATCGACGAGGCGAGCAGCCGACTCCGTATGGAGATCGACTCGAGCCCGGTCGAGATCGACGAGCTGCGTCGCGCCGTCGACCGGCTGCGGATGGAGGAGCTCCACCTGGAGAAGGAGGAGGACGCGGCGAGCCGCGACCGACTCGAGAAGCTCAGGGTCGAGCTCGCAGACAAGCAGGAGGCACTACGCGCCCTCGAGACCAGGTGGGAGCGCGAGAAGCAGGCGCTCAACGCGGTCGGTGAGATCAAGGAACGGATCGACGAGGTCCGCAGTGCCGCCGAGCGCGCCCAGCGCGACGGTGACATGGAGACTGCCAGTCGACTGCTCTACTCGGAGATCCCCGCCATGGAACGCGAGTTGGCAGATGCTCTCACGTCGGGTGCCACAAAAGCCTCAATGGCTGGGTACCAAGAGGGCGACTCGATGGTGCACGAAGAGGTCGGCGCTGACGACATCGCCGAGGTCGTGGCGTCGTGGACCGGCATCCCCACGGGCCGACTGCTCGAGGGTGAGACGGGCAAGCTGTTGCGGATGGAGGAGGAGCTGGGACACCGACTGATCGGCCAGAAGAAGGCCGTGGCAGCGGTCTCGGATGCCGTCCGGCGCTCGCGCGCAGGAATCTCCGATCCCGACCGGCCGACCGGATCGTTCCTGTTCCTCGGCCCGACCGGCGTCGGCAAGACCGAGCTCGCCAAGACTTTGGCTGAGTTCCTGTTCGACGACGAGCGCGCAATGATCCGCATCGACATGAGCGAGTACGGCGAGAAGCACTCGGTCAGTCGACTCGTCGGTGCTCCTCCGGGATATGTCGGGTACGACGAGGGCGGGCAGCTGACCGAGGCCGTTCGCCGTCGGCCGTACTCCGTGGTGCTCCTCGACGAAGTCGAGAAGGCGCACCCTGAGGTCTTCGACATCCTCCTGCAAGTGCTCGACGATGGTCGGCTCACCGACGGTCAGGGTCGGACGGTCGATTTCCGCAATGTCATCCTGATTCTGACGTCGAACCTCGGATCGGCGTTCCTCGCCGATGAGTCCCTGGACGACGATGCCAAGCGCGAAGCAGTGATGGGAGTCGTCAGGGCATCGTTCAAGCCCGAATTCCTCAACCGGCTCGACGAGATCGTGCTGTTCGATGCACTCGGCCCCGATGAGCTCGCCCACATCGTCGGGCTCCAGGTCACCGCGCTGGCCAAGCGGCTCGAGGCCAGGCGGATCGTGCTGGACGTGACCCCGGCCGCGCGTGAGTGGCTTGCGCAGACGGGCTGGGATCCGGCCTACGGAGCTCGCCCGTTGCGGCGGCTGGTGCAGCAGTCGATCGGTGACCGGCTCGCCAGGTCGTTGCTCGCGGGCGAGATCCGCGACGGCGAGACGGTCGTGGTCGACCATCAGACCGGCGCCGACGAGTTGACCGTCCAGCCCGCCTGATCCTGGCCGCCGGGCGTCGTGGTGGGATTGCGGTATGACCTCCTCCAAGCTGCAGCGCCCGTCGTTGCTGGTGGCGGTCTGCACGTACATCGGTGTGGTGTGCGCAATCCAGTGCCTGACGGCGGCGTCAACGGTCGCTGCATGGACGTCGATCAACGGGCAGGCGGACCGCAAGTCCCTGATCGATGCGCTGGTCCGCAACGGCTTCACGCGTAGCAATGCGGAGACGTCCTATCGCACGTTTCTGATCGTCGTCGCCGGTATCGCCGCGATGTGCGTCGTGTTGGCGGTCTACACCGCGATGTCGCATCGGACCAGCCGCACCGCACTGACCGTATTGGCGGTGGTCATCGCAGCATTCGCCGCGACCGGGCCGTTCGTCTCCGAGCTCCAGGCGATCTTCCTGCTCGTATGCGTTGCGCAGCTGTGGTCGGGCGACATCCGCCGCCACTTCCGCGGTGAGGCTCCGGCCGTTCGGGCACCTAGCCCTGCGTCCGTTCCCGCAGTCGCGCGGCCCGACCAGGCGATGCCGTCCGGCGTTGCCGCACCGACTCGTAGGACCCTGCCCCAGCCGGTCACTGTCGCCGCCTGGACCGGTCTGATCGGCTCGCTGATTGTGGCCGGTGTGAGCGCTCTGGAGCTGTTTGTCCTCGTCCTGTTCCGTGACGACTACCGCCAGGCGATGACCGACAGCAAGTTCATGGCTGACCTGGTGCGCCAATCGGACATGGACCTCGACACCCTCATCCGGGTCGCGACGATCGCCGCCGCGGTGCTGCTCGTGCTGGGCGTAGCCGGCCTGCTCGCATCGATTGCACTGCTCACCGGGCGGCGTGAGGGTGGCATCGCGCTGCTGGTCATGGCCGCAATTTCCTGCGTCGTATCGATCGTCGGATTCCCGATCGGAGTGCCCTGGACGGTGGCCGCGATCGTAGTCATCGTGCAGCTGCGGAAGCCCGAGTCGCGCGCCTGGTTCGCCAAGACGTAGGTCACACCCTCTCGATTTCTGACCCTGCTCGCACACCGATAAACTGGTGTCATGGCCCAGAGTTCAGCGACCAAACGTCCGCACGTTGTCGTCGTTGGAGGCGGCTTCGGTGGCATTGCTGCCGTCCGCAAGCTCAAGCGAGCCGATGTCGACGTGACCCTGATCGACCGTCACACGTACAACACCTTCCAACCGCTGCTCTACCAAGTCGCGACCGCGAGCCTCAACCCCGGCGATGTGACGTGGTTCCTGCGCGCCATCCGCGCCAAGCAGGACAACGTCCGGTTCATCAAGGGCACCGTGCTCACGATGGATCACGTCACCAAGACGCTCGGTCTCGAGAGCGGCCTCACGGTGTCGTACGACCACCTGATCCTCGCAGCCGGAGTCACCACCAACTTCTTCGGCGTGCCCGGTGCCGAGGAGTTCGGCATGCCGCTCTACAAGCGTTCGCAGGCCCTCGCGGTCCGTGACCGTATGTTCGCAGCCCTGGAAAACGCCGTCATCAACCGCACCGACGAGGACCTGCGCATCGTGGTCGTCGGCGGCGGCGCGACCGGCGTCGAGACGGCCGGTGCATTCGCGGAGCTCCGCAACAACGACATGCCGACGACCTATCCCGAGCTCGACCGCAAGCGCATCCACATCACGTTGATCGAGATGGGCCCGTTCGTGCTCGCGCCGTTCCACGAGAAGCTGCGCGAGTACGCCAGGCAGGCGCTGGTGAAGCGCGATGTCGACCTTCGGCTGGAGACCACCGTCAAGGAGGTCCGCAGCGATGGCGTCCTCGTCGTCAAGGGCGGCAAGGAGGAGTTCCTCCCGGCCGGCATCGTGGTGTGGGCCAGCGGCGTGACCGCGCACTCGACGATCCAGGACTGGAACATCCCGCAAGGTCGCGGCGGCCGCATCAAGGTCGACTCGCACTGGAAGGTCGAGGGCCTCGATGACGTCTACGCGATCGGTGACATCGCGATCAGCCCGGTCGCCCTGCCACAGCTGGCGCAGCCGGCCATTCAGGGCGGCAAGCACGTCGCCAAGCTGATCAGCCGCGCCCAGGACGGCAAGTCGATGAAGGACTTCAAGTACAGCGACAAGGGCACGATGGCGACGATTGGTCGCGCCTCGGCGATCGCACAGATCAAGGGCCTGCCACGACTCAAGGGATTCCCGGCGTGGTTCATCTGGGTGGCCCTGCACGTTGCCACGCTGCTCGGCAACCGCAACCGCTTCGCCACGATGATCAACCTCACCGCCAAGTACCTCGCATGGGGCAGCCACAATGCGATCGTCGGCGAGACTCCGTTGGTCATGGCCGAACACCCCACCACGGTGCGGGCGCTCGAGGAGCGCTACGGCGAGGGCACCAAGAAACCGAAGGCCCCGGCCAAGAAAGCCCCAGCCAAGAAGACCGCACGCACGTCGACCCGATCGGCCGCCAAGAAGGCGGTTGCCACCGCTCGACGGGTCGTGCCGTCGAAGACGGCTGCCGCGAAGAAGGCACCTGTGAAGAAGGTTGCGGCGACGAAGGCACCGGCGACGAAGACAGTTGCCAAGAAGGCACCCGCCAAGAAGGCACCCGCCAAGAAGGCTCCCGCCAAGAGGAGCTAAGAGTGCCGAATGATCTGGTCGTGGCGGGGTTTCAAGACGTCATGCGCTCCTCGGGCCAAGGACGATGGCGGGTCGACGGCACGACGGTGATCGGCGATGCTGACGCAAGGACGGACCTGTTCGTCGACCCGGGCTCCGGCGCGGAGACGTTGAACGCGCCACGTCTGCTGACCACTGCGCCCGACGGCGACTTCCAGCTCTCCGCGCGTGTTGAGGTGTCGTTCTCCGACACGTTCGACGCCGCAGTGCTCCTGCTGTGGTCCGACGAACGTACGTGGGCAAAGTTGTGCTTCGAGTACTCGCCTCAGGGCCAGCCCATGGTGGTTTCTGTGGTGACTCGTGACGTGTCGGACGATGCGAACAGCTTCACGGCGGACGGATCGACGGCCTGGCTACGGGTGTCTCGAGCGGGCCGGGCCTATGCGTTTCACGCCTCCATCGATGGTCTGACCTGGGACTTCGTACGCAACTTCAGCCTGGGCGATGCACGTCCCGACGTGGGCTTCGAGGTGCAGGCGCCGGTTGGGGCCGGCTGTTCTTCAACATTCAGCGAGATCTCGTACGCCACCAGCACCCTGAGCGACCTCCGCGACGGCAGCTAGCCGATCTCGGCGAGCAGCTCGTCGCGGGCGGTCAGCATCGAGGGCCCGTACCAGGTCAGAGAGCGACCCGAGACCAGTGCGATCGGCGTATGTGCGAAGGCCTCCGGTCCGTCGTCGGCGGTGAACACGTACGGCTCGTCGGGCAGCAGTACCAGGTCGATGTCGGCGCGATCGATGTCAGCGAGATCGACCTGCGGGTAGCGGTTCTCGGCGTCATCGAAGGCATTGACGAGGCCCAGCCGGGAGATCAGATCGCCGGTGAACGTTCGGGAACCCACCACCATCCACGGGTCCCGCCAGATCGGGATCGCCACGCGGCGGCCCGTGCTCGGCGGAGGAGCCGCCCATACGTCTTTGGCCTCAGCCAGCCACGGCGGCACGTCCCAGTCGAGGCCCTCACGGAACATCCGGTCCATCGAGGCGAATGCTTCATCAACGGTCTCGATCACGGTGACCCACACGTTGATCCCTGCCTCGCGGAGTCGGCGGACGTCGAGCTCGCGGTTCTCCTCGCGATTGGCGACGACTAGGTCGGGCTTCAGCGCGACAATCGCCGCCCGATCGGGATTCTTGGTTCCTCGTATGCGGGTCACGTCGAGTCCGGCCGGATGCGTACACCAGTCGGTGGCGCCGACCAGCGCGTCCGGCCTGGTCGCGACGATCGACTCGGTCAGCGACGGCACCAGCGAGACGACCCGACGCGCGGGACCGTCGAGCTGGACCGGATGCCCGAGGTCGTCGTTGGGGGTCACGCCCCAACCGTACGGTCAGCCTCAGTGATCCTGGCGTGGCTGACTCTCGTCGAGGCCCCGGTCCGGGTGCTTGCCGGCACCGAGGTCTTCGACGTACGTGTCGTCGGCCGGCCGATCGACGCTCACGTCGGGGTCGACGCGGTCCGCCTCGGCCAGCCGCTCCTGGACCTCGCCCTGGGTCCGCTGCGCCGCGTCATCGTGCTGTCGAGCCTCATCCTCGAGTCGGTCTGCCTCGAAGCGCGCCTTCTCGGCCTGTGCACGGGCAGTTGACGCATCGGCTTCACGCTGTCGGGCGTCGACGGTTGCTGCGGCGGCCTCCTCACGCAGCGTTGCGGCCTTCGCGCGGTGACCTTGCACGCGTCGTGCAGATCCGGCCCGCAGAGCCACGACGCTCAGCAGCGCGATGATGATGACGGCGATGATCACCCATACCCACCAGTCAATGTCGTTCATGTCGGTTTCCCTCCCGAGGTGTCTGGTGGCCGCCGCGATGACGGTCCGCACCACGGTGGTTGTACCCACACCGGCGGGACTCAATCACTGCCGGCGGACACCCATCGAGCCGCAGACCGGTGCATCCCATCCGAGCGCGTCACCTGCGCTGACCTGGGCGTCGAGGGCCTCGCCGATCTCCGGTGGCAGGTCGACGCTTGTCCGGGACTCCATGCTGACATGCACGAGAGTCGCTTCCTGGGTGGCGGCCAGGGCATGCTTCTGCTGGTCGACGACGAATGACATGCCGTGGACGACGCGTGCCGAACGTCCGAGCAGCCGGGTGTGCACGGTGAACCGCTCGCCGAACCGGAGCTCGCCGTAGTAGCGCATGTGCTGCTCCACCGTGAAAAGGCTCTGCTGGTGCTCCTCGATGTACGCCTCGCCGAGACCCGCGGCGATCGTCGCCTTCCAGATCGAGTGTGAACACAGTCGGAAGTAGTTGCTGATGTTCATGTGACCGTTCTCGTCAATGAACTCGTCGGGCACCGTCTGGTCAAAGGTCGCGGGCAGCTGGACGATCTGCTCGTACGCGGGGATCGAAGTCACCCCGCGACGATACTGGCTCCCGCTCAGTCAGCCGGTGAGTGATCCGACGGCCCGCGCAATCACCAGCAGCGAGGTCAGCAGGGCAGCAGTCGCCTGGACGCCCATCAGCGCCTTGGCGCGGGTGGTGAGCGGCATGGTGTCGGTGGGGCTGAATGCACTCGAGTTGGTCAAAGAGACATACAAATAGTCGGCGAACGTCGGGATCCAGCCGGACTTGGCGCTGGCCGTGACGGCAACCTCGGCGACATCGCCTTCGTTCTCGTCGTGTGAGAATCGCCAGTCGGCGGGTTGCATCTTGGCGTGGGTCTTGACCCGCCGGGCGACCGGACCGCCGCGGTCGAGTTCCCAGAACAGCAGGCCGAATCCGATCACATTGGTGACCCAGACCTGCATCGCCGCGATGAGCAGCGGGCCGCCAGGTGTGCTCTTCTCGGTCAGCGAGTGGACGAGCATGCCGAGCGCCACCAAGTTGGTGACGATGACGATGGTCGACAGCGCGAGCGACGCGATGCGGGACCACTTCGACTCCCGGGTCATGCGGCGCGGGTTGGTGATGACCAGCGCGATCAGCAGAGCCAGCTCGAGCGCAGGGATGACGAATCGCGGGGCGAAGAGCAGCGACCCGGGGAGCAGGGCGTACGTCGCTCCGGCGATGACGATGGCGAGGGCCGGTGGCAGGCGATGCTCGCCATCAGC
>JAOPXO010000059.1 GCA_025965115.1 Aeromicrobium sp. | reverse complement strand
GGACATGGGTGTCCGCGGCTCGCGTCCCGGCCCGCTCGGCCCCCCGATAGACGTCGCCGAGCCGGGAGCGTACATGCGGAACCGTCGCCAATGAGGTCAACGGATGCTCGCACGACACGTCCACCTGGTGCAGCAGAGCCTTCTCGACCCATGCCAGTGCTGCGGCACGGACCGTCGCGAAGGACGGCTCTCCCTGGGCATGCGCCCGCTCCACGTGATCCATGACCTCGTGGAGCGGGATGCCCATCTGCGCTGCACTCGCTCCCACCTCGTGTGCAACGACAGCTACGTCCGGTCGACCGTCGCGGACGGCCTCTTCCAGGAGCGCAAAGCTCATTCCCGAGTTGAACACGGCGCCCCCCTTTCGTGATCGGACGTGTATGAGACGGTGATGACCGCAGGTCATGACGCCACCGAGCGAGGGTATTCGTGACCGGGCGGCTCCGACATCGTTGATCTCAGCAGGAGGCCGTCGTCGTGCCAGACATGCTCAGCACCACCGCGGATTCCAGCGATGCCGAACTGATCGCGGCCGTCCGCGCGGGAGACACCGAGTCATACGGCCAGCTCTTCGGTCGCCACCGCGACGCGGCGAACCGCCTGGCTCGCCAGCTGGTGCCCGGGCCCGACGCCGATGACCTCGTCGCGGAGTCCTTCATCCGGGTGCTTGCGGTGCTCCAGGCAGGCAAGGGACCCGACGAGTCGTTCCGCGCGTACCTGTTGACGTCGATCCGCCGGCTGCACATCGACCGGATCCGCGTATCGAAACGGGTCACCTCGACAGGCGATGAGGCCGAGCTCGACCGTGCTGTTGAGTTCGTCGACCCCGCGACGATGAGATTCGAGAAGAGCGCTGCCGCGGCGGCGTTCTCATCCCTCCCCGAACGCTGGCAGCTCGTGCTGTGGCATCTCGACGTCGAGGGCCAGAAACCCGCTGAGATCGCTCCACTGCTGGGCATGAGCGCCAACAGCGTCTCGGCACTCGCCTATCGAGCCCGCGAAGGTCTGCGCCAGGCGTACCTCCAGGGACATCTCGCACCGACGCTCCACGAAGGCTGCCGCAAGACGACGCTCCTGCTTGGCTCATACGTACGCAAAGGTCTGTCGGCGCGAGACACCGCGCAGGTCGAGACCCATCTCGATGGATGCAGCCGATGCACGGGTCTGTATCTCGAGCTCGCCGAGATCAACTCCAACCTGTCCGGCATCCTCGGCCCGGCGCTGCTCGGCACCGCCGCCGCCGGCTACCTCGCCGGCACCGGGGCGGCTGCAGCCGGCGCGGGCGCTGCGCTCGGCCTGAAGGGTGTGGTCGCTCACGCGGCTCGGGCCGCATTCGAACCCGTCAAGGCGGTCGCGGCCGGCGCCGGCACCCAGGGTGTCGTGGCCGTCACCGTCGTCGCCGGGCTGGCGACCGCCGGCACGGTGGCCGTCGTGACCACGTCTCATCACGATTCGGTCTCGCAGCGGTCACCGATCAGCACGACTGCCCCGGCAGTCGTCCCCTCTCAACGACCGAGCACCCCGACACCGACAGAGACCACGTCGACGCCCACACCGACAGCGGCCGTGACACCGACGCCGGCGGTGGCGCCGATTGTCCCGGCACCGACCGAGACCGCTCCGTCCGAGGCGGCTCCCACCGATCCACCGACGAGCACGCCGAGCAACCCGCCAGTGATTCCGCCGTCGGCGCCGACCGACTACGGCATCGCCGCGGTCAGCGTCACCAACGATGACGCCTTGCTCCAGCGGCGCTACACGATCCCGATCTCGGCGACCACCCACGGCCGCGCAGTCGCGCACACCGTGACCATGCGGATCGCCTTCCGCCGTCCGGTGGTGTTTCGCGGCGTCGTCAGCGCTGGCTGGAACTGTGGGGCCGCCACGCGCAACCAACGCCTGTCGACCCTGACCTGCACCAAGCAGCTTGCGGCTGGCGAGGGCACGACCTTCATCGCGAAGGCCCGGAGCCTGTTCCAGCGCGGGGTCGTCACCGTGTCGACCTCAGGCGACCCGAACACCGCCAACAACTCACGACCGTTCAGCGCCGGGCTCTGGTTGCCGATCTGACCATCGCGTGCGACGGCTCGCAAAACTTGCCCGCGCACACCCATCCGGTATGAATGGAACATGACTCTTCTACGCACAGTGGCTCGTCCCATGCTCGCGTCGATGTTCGTCTACGGCGGTGCGATGGCGCTCAAATCTCCCGGTCCCCGTGCTGCCAAGGCACAGCCCGTCGCCGATCTGATCAAGCGGGTGGCACCCGATCTTCCGGTCGACGGCGCCAGTCTGACCCGCTTCAGCGGCGGCGTCCAAGTGGTTGCCGGCACCGCCCTCGCCACCGGCCATTTTCCGCGGATCGCCGCATTCGTGCTTGCCGCGACGATGCCCCCGACAACAGTTGTCGGCCACGCCTACTGGGATGAGTCCGATCCGGCCGCCAAGGCCAATCAGCGCATACATTTCCTCAAGAACCTCTCGATGACCGGCGGACTCCTGATGGCCACGCTGGATCCCGATCCGCACAAGAAGTTCATCGGCCGCCGCGCCAAGGACAAGGTCACCGAGGCGGCCTCATCGGTGGCCGACCAGCTCGACCACCTGCGCAACTGACGATCCGCCGCGCCGCCTGCCGATAGGCTGGAGGCGATGAATGCCCCGCTACCGTGGCTCGCCCCATACCGCGACACGCCCTTCGTGGGCGAGGTCCTGGTGCCGGGCTCCAAGTCGCTCACCAATCGCGTGCTGATCCTGGCTGCGCTCGGCGACGGACCGTCGGTGCTCACCCGCCCATTGGGTTCGCGCGACACCAATCTGATGTCGGCCGCCCTCACGGCGCTCGGAGCCACGATCGACCGCGAAGGCGTCGTCTGGACCGTCGGCCCCACCGCGCTCGACCGGTCAGAACCCACCACGATCGACTGCGGGCTCGCCGGCACCGTGATGCGGTTCGTGCCAGCAATCGCCGCGCTGACCTCGGCGGCCGTGACATTCGACGGGGACGAGCACGCGCGCAAACGCCCGATGGCCACGACGATCGAAGCGCTGCGTCTGCTGGATGTCGTGGTCGACGATGACGGGCGCGGTTCGCTTCCGTTCGTCGTACGCGGATCGGGCCAGGTCGTCGGTGGACCGATCGAGGTCGATGCATCGGCGTCGAGCCAGTTCGTCTCGGCTCTGCTGCTGGTCGGTGCCCGCTTCGAGGAGGGGCTCGACCTGCGCCATGTCGGCGCGACTCTGCCCTCGATGCCCCACATCGACATGACCGTCGCCGAGCTTCGGCGGCGCGGAGTCCGTATCGACACCGACGAGCCCCACCGGTGGCTCGTCCATCCCGGGCCGATTGCGGCGCTCGACGTCGAGATCGAGCCCGATCTATCGAACGCCGGGGTCTTCATCGCCGCGGCACTCGTGACCGGTGGCAGCGTGCGCATTCGCAACTGGCCCGCACCGACCGATCAGGCCGGCGACGCCTGGCGCGACATCGCCCCCGCATTCGGTGGCACCGTGCAGCAGGACGGCGCCGACCTCGTGTTCACCGCGGGCCCCACCCTCAACGGAGTCGATCTCGACCTGCACGAGGTTGGCGAGCTGACGCCGGTCATCGCCGCGATAGCCGCCTTGGCCGAGGGGCCGTCGAAGCTCACCGGCATCGCCCACCTGCGCGGCCATGAGACCGATCGCCTCGAGGCGCTGGTCACCGAGATCAACCGCCTCGGTGGCGATGCCGAAGAGCTCGAGAACGGCATCGCGATCCGGCCACGTGCCCTGCACGGCGACACGTTCCGCACGTACGACGACCACCGGATGGCGCATGCAGCCGTGGTACTCGGTCTGCGGGTACCCGATCTCTTCGTCGAGAACGTCGTCACCACGATCAAGACCTATCCCAACTTCGCACCGGTATGGGAACGGCTCATGACGGAATTGGCGACATGAGACCGGAGGACGACGAGCACGCGCAGTTCGAGCGGCCGCGACGACATACCAAACCGCGCACCAAGGACCGCCCCAACTACGAGGACGCCGCCGTCGCCCGGGTCGTCACGATCGACCGTGGCCGCTACACCGTGACCCTCGACGGCAGCACACTCACCGCCATGAAGTCGCGCAATCTCGGCCGCAAGGGGGTCGTGGTCGGCGACGAGGCACGGATCGTCGGCGATCTCAGCGGCGAAGAAGGATCGCTCGCGCGCATCGTCGAGGTGCTCCCACGGAGTACCGTGCTCCGCCGTTCCGCCGATGACGACGACCCGATCGAGCGCATCATCGTCGCCAACGCCGATCAGCTCGTCATCGTGGCCGCGCTGGCCGATCCGCCGCCTCGTCCGGGGCTCATCGACCGATGTCTGGTGGCCGCCTATGACGCCGGAATGGAGCCACTGGTCTGCCTCACGAAGGCCGATCTCGGCTCCCCCGACGAGCTGCTCGCCCTGCTCGAACCCCTCGACGTACGTGTTGTCGTCACCCAGCAGGACGGCGATCTCGATGCCGTACGCGACGCGCTCCGTGACCGCACCAGCGTGCTGGTCGGTCACAGCGGCGTGGGCAAGTCGACGCTCGTCAACGCACTCGTACCCGATGCCCACCGATCGGTCAGCTATGTCAATGCCGTGACCGGTCGCGGGCGCCACACATCCACCTCGGCCATCAGCCTCGAGCTGCCGTTCGGGGGTTGGATCATCGACACCCCTGGCATCCGCTCGTTCGGACTGGCGCACGTCGAGGTCGACAATCTGATCAAGGCGTTCCCCGATCTGCAGGACGCCGCTCGCGACTGTCCGCGAGGCTGTCTGCACTCGGCGACGGAGCCGGAGTGTGCGCTCGACATCGCGGTTGCGGACGGCACGATCCCGGCCCAGCGCGTCGAGTCGTTCCGCCGCATCCTGGCCAGCATGAACCAGAAGGACGACTACTGACCGCGTGCCCGCCACGGGTGCGCCATTCGGCGATTTTCGCCGTCCACGCCGTACTCTGAGGGTCATGGCTCACTCGTACAACGACGACCTGCGCCTCGCTCACGTGCTCGCCGACAATGCCGACAATCTGTCGATGGACAGGTTCGGTGCGATCGACCTCGAGGTCGCGACCAAGCCCGACATGACGTACGTGACCGAGTCCGACGAAGCCGTCGAAGCAGCGATACGTCGCACCCTCAAATCCGCGCGCACTCGCGACATCGTGCTCGGCGAGGAGCACGGTGAGGTCGAGGGCACATCGGGGCCGGGCGGGCGACGCTGGATCATCGACCCGATCGACGGCACCTCCAACTTCGTCCGTGGTGTCCCGGTCTGGGCGACACTGATCGCCCTCGAGGAGGACGGCGAAGTCGTCGTCGGCTGCGTGTCGGCCCCTGCACTCGGCCGCCGCTGGTGGGCTGCGAAGGACGCCGGGGCCCAGACTGGCAAGTCGTTCATGTCGGCCCGCGACATCCGGGTCTCCCAGGTCTCAGATCTCGACAACGCCTCGCTCTCCTATGCGTCGATGGGCGGATGGGATGCGATCGACAAGGCTGATGCGTTCATCGCGCTGATGCGGCGCTGCTGGCGCACTCGTGCGTACGGCGACTTCTGGTCGTACATGCTGCTCGCCGAGGGTGCCGTCGACATCGCGACCGAGCCCGAGCTCAAGGTCTGGGACATGGCCGCGCTCGACATCATCGTCCGCGAGGCCGGCGGCATGTTCACCAGTCTCGCCGGGCAGCCCGGACCCTGGGGCGACAATGCACTCGCCACCAACGGCCGGCTGCACGATGCGGCGATGGCTTACCTCGGGCACTTCCCCGACCAGGGGCCGCCCGATCCTTCGTGGGCGGACGAGCCGGAGCCCGAGCCCGATGAGCAGCTCGACAACGTCCGCACCTTCGACTTCACCCGCGAACCCAGCCAGGACCTGCCGTAGGCCAAACGTCCTCGCGCTCGGGTGGTACCGGCGTTACAGTTCGAGAACCACCACCTGAGGAGTGTTTCCGTATGCGCGTGAGTGACGTCCTGGCATCGAAGGGCAGCGATGCCGTTTTCACGATCCTGCCCGAAGCTTCGATCCGCGAACTGCTCGATGTCCTGGCAGAGCGCAACATCGGCGCCGTGGTGGTCAGCGACGACGGCGAGAAGATGCTCGGCATCGTGTCCGAGCGCGACATCGTCCGCAAGCTTCGCGATGTCGACAACCCCCGCGACATGCCGGTGACCAGCATCATGACCACCGATGTGCAGGTGTGCGCTCCCGAAGACTCCTTCGGTTCGCTGATGCTCGTGATGACTGAGCACCGCGTCCGGCACGTCCCGGTGCTGGACGACGGCAAGCTGGTGGGCGTGCTCAGCATCGGCGACGCGGTCAAGTACCGAACCGATCAGCTGGAATTCGAGCGCGATCAGCTCAACAAGTACGTCGCGGGCGGCTGACGCGCGAAAGAATCTGTGTTGCCGACTTGCATTCGATAGGTTATCGATATATCGTTAAGGTATCGAATGAATCGATAGCGCCTATCCGGCGCCACGCAACACAGAAAGTGGGTAACCCCCATGCGTAACCACACACAGCATTCAGAACACCGCAATCCGGCCGATCGTCGGCGCGGACGCAGCCGTGACTTCGGCGGCGACTTCCCGTTCAGCCGTGACTTCGGTCCCGGCTTCGGCGGTCCCGGTCGCCCTCGTGGTCGTCGTCGCGGAGGACGAGGTGGCGACGTTCGCGCCGCTGCCCTGCTCCTGCTCGATGAGCAGCCCCAGCACGGCTACCAGCTGATCCAGGAGATCGGCGAGCGCTCCAATGGAGCGTGGACACCGAGCCCCGGTTCGATCTACCCCGTGCTCCAGCAGCTCGAGGACGAGGGATTCATCTCGTTCGAGCGGGTCGACGGTCGCAAGACCGCCACTCTCACCGACGAAGGCCAGGCCTACGTCGACGAGAACCGCGAGCAGCTAGGCACCCCGTGGGAAGACGCCCAAGGCGATCCCAGCCAGGAGATGCGCGCCTTCGCGCACAGCCTGAAGGGTTTCATCAACGCCTGGAAGCAGATCGCCCAGGCCGGCACTCCCGAGCAACGGCTCAAGGCCACGCTCGTACTCGAGGACGCCCGGAAGGCCATGTACCGCATACTTGCGGACGATGAGTCATAAAGGACGCCTCTCCCTGCCCGAGAGTGAGATGACCTGGCGGTTCTCTCGCTCTTCGGGCGCCGGCGGCCAGCACGTCAACACGACCGATACTCGCGTCGAGCTGATCTGGTCGCTGACCGACACCACCGCGCTCTCCCCCGCCCAGAAGGAGCTCGCCTCGCAGAGGCTGAGCAACCGACTGGTCGACGGGACGATCGTGGTGGTGTCGTCGCAATATCGCTCCCAGCACCGCAATCGGGAGGCGGCGCGCGTACGCCTCGAAGAGCTCGTCACCCAGGCGATCATTCCGCCGACACCACGGCGGCCGACCAGGCCGAGCCGGGCCTCCACACAGCGAAGGATCGACTCGAAGAAACGCCGGAGCGCTCTCAAACAGGGTCGCAAGAGCCCGTGGGAATAGCCACGACCTGACAATCGTTTTCATCTAAGCAACCCGCTCTCCTACGAATGGGTCTGCACGGAAGGACAATCATGAAGGTCCGCAATTCACTTCGTTCGCTCAAGAACCAGCCCGGTTCCCAGGTCGTACGCCGACACGGTCGCACGTACGTCATCAACCGGCTCAACCCGCGTTTGAAGGCCCGCCAGGGCTGATACGCCCTACGCTCTCCCCATGAGCGTGCGCGGGATCCGGGTCATGTTGGTGGTCGCCGTCATCATCTTGGTGGCCTACTGGACGATCTGGTTCACGCACCGCTCGTGGGTCGAGAGTGACACGACCGCGGCGTACATCGCATTCGAGAATGCGTTCCCGCTGGCCGACGGATGGCTCGGGCTGACCTGCGTCTTCGCGTTCATCGCCCTTGGGCGTCGGTGGTCCACCGCGCTGCTCTGGCTGATAGCCGCGGGCGCCGCGGGTCTCTATCTGTTCGGTATGGATGTGCTCTACGACCTGCAGAACGACATCTACGGCAAGGGTGCCGGCGGCTTCATCGAAGCCGGGATCAATCTCATCACCCTCGGCTTCTCACTGATCGCCCTGCGCTGGTCGTGGTCCCGCCGCGAGCAGCTGCTCGCCGGCACTGCCTGAGTCAACTGAGGTCCTTGCGCCAGTTGGTGAACTCCACGACGATGCGCATACCGAGTCTCTCGTAGAGGCCGACCGCGCCCGTACGCGTGTCGGTCGACAGCTCCCCGACCAGCAGCCCGCGCCGTCGTCCCGCCTCGAACGCCTCGGCCAGCAGTTCCTGGCCGATCCCCTGCCCCCGACGATCGTCGGCCACGGCCACCTGATGCACCCAGGCGGTGGTCTCGTTGTCGTGCACGACGCAAGCACCCACGACGTCATCGCCGACCGTGGCGACGAAGAAGTGGGCTGGGTCAGTGCCATCGCGCTCGAGGTTCTGAATTCGCCACTCCTCGAACGAGCGTCGTGACCGGCCGGGCCAGCCCGAGAACGCATCCTCGATCGCCCGATGCACGGGCTCCGCGTCGGCGGGCTTGAAGCCACGAATCGTGACGTCATCGGGGACTGAGTGGTGGATGAGGGGCGTGCCCGCAGGCATCCGCAGGATCCAGCTGGTGTAGCTGTGCACATACCCACGGGACGTCAGGATCGTGGCGGCCGTGAGGTCAGGCCCGGGTATTTCCTGAGTCACGTCAGTGATGCCCCGCTCCCGCGCAAGGCTCTCTCCCCATTCCAGCATCGCCTCGCCCAGTCCGCGGCCCAGATGGGTAGGGCGTACGTCAACGTTGAGACGGTGCTGGTCAAGCTCGACCACACCGACCAGTTGGCCCGCCTCGACCACCCCACGCGTGTCAGTCGCCACATCAATGCCCGGCGAGGACCACGCCGACGCAATGTCGGCCCGATCGACGAACGCCTCACCGAAGTAGTGCTGCTCGCAGGCGATCAAGAGTGCAGTGACGGCGTCGACGTCAGCCATCGCCAGCGGCCGAGACTCCATTCCGACCGGCAGCACAAGTTCCATGCCGAGCATTCAAGCAGCAGTCGGTCATCCACCGCGTGAAATGTCTAGTCGGACACACGATGTGACGCAGGTGCCCATCCACCGATATCGTGTCTGACGGCGCTCCATCCTGATGCACCCTCCAACTCCCTGCGGTGGCGCCCCCTTCACGAGGAGCCTCACGTGCCGAAACCGATCCCCACGGCAATCGCCAGCGCCGTGACGCTGACCGTCGCCGCTGCGGCGCTCCTGACGTTCACGCGTGGCGACGACCCCAAGCCCAACACCCTGAGCGCCGCGGTCGTGCCGAGCGTCAGTGGGACGACCGCCCCGAACGTCAGCGGCCACACATCGAAGCCGAAGGCCAGCGCCACGTCGACTCCCTCGGCACAGGACCAGGCCACCCAGCGGAACGCCGGCACCTCGAGGTCCTCCCACCGAGCGAACACATCCCACGGCGGGACGACCAGCCACCCCACCACGCCAACTCAGACGCCCAGTCCGAGTCCGTCGCCCTCGTCGAACACCGGACTCCTCGGCGCGTTGTACGACATTCTCCATCCCAACCCCTGACGCCGATTGGGCTGCTTCACGAGGGGTACTCCCGGGTATCCCTACCGAGGAGCACATATGTCTGAAGCACCTCCAGAACCCGCTCAGGAGCCGTCGCTGCCGGGCGAAGACGTACCCGACAAGCCCGAGGCGCCAGACCTGCCCGACCCGGCCTTTCCCGAGGTACTGCCAGGCGGCGAGGACGCTCCTGACAGTCCGCCCGAATAGCCGGCGTCCGCCGCACGATGAGGCCCCTGACCAGCATCTCTGCTGATCAGGGGCCTGACGGCGATAAGCCTGCTACGCAGGCGGAGTCACCCGTCGATCAAAATGCTCCGACTCCCGCAGGTGTGCCGAGGCCGGTTGGTGCGTCATACCCGGCCTTGGCCGTGCAGAACGTCGCGCACGTGCCATCGCTGCCCGTCGTCACGTCATTGAGTGCTGACGGGGTGGCGTAAGGCAACCGGTTGGAGTAGCCGCTGGTGTTGCCCGACAGCGCGAATACCGACGCGATGATGGGTGACGAGAGGCTCGTGCCACCGTACTGAGCCCATGACGACGCAGTACGCGATGTGGGTGCGTAGACCGCGAGACCCGTGTTGGGATCGGCGACCGCCGCGACATCGTTGATGGTGCGCCCCGCGCAGCCGGTCATGGTCGTGGTCTGACCATTCGGATGGGCGTTGAGAGTGCTGCAGCCCGAACCGGTGCCGGCCCAGACCGTCTCACTCCATCCACGAGTCGAGGACGATGTCGTGAGGCTGGTGCCTCCGACTGCGGTCACGTACTGCGAGCTCGCCGGGTAGCTGGCGCCCTGGAAGCCATCGTCACCAGCGGACGCGGTGACCGCGACGTTGAGGTGCTGGTAGTACTTCGCGTACGTCGCATCGGATGCGTCGCCGCCGCCGTAGCTGTTGGAGACCGCCTTGACGCCCGCGCCGGCTGCCGCGGTGTTGACCGCGGTGCCGAGGTTGGCGAAGCTTGCCGTCTTGGCCTGGACGAGCAGGATCTTGCACGACGGGCAGGCCGCCGACACCGCATCAAGATCGAGTGCTTGCTCCTGCGACCAACCGAGGTTGAACGCCGGCAGGGTCGTGCCGCCGGTCTGGTTGACGATCTTGAGGCAGCCACTCGCCGTGGTGCAGGCCGGAAGTCCGAACTGCGCACGGTAGGTCGCCAGGTTGGCGGCCGCATTGGGGTAGCCGTAGGCATCAACGATCGCCACCGTCGAGCCAGTGGTCAGACCCGAGAGCTTGTAGGCCGACTGGATATTTGCCGGTGTGAGACCCGAGATGGCTGCTGCCGTCTTGCGGGCACTCTTGGCGGCGGAAGCGCTGAGGCCGGACTTGACCTCGAGGTGACGGGCTCCGCAGGTGGCACTGCCCTTGGCCGGAGAGGCCGAGCAGGATCGATGTGCCGTGAAATGCGACTTCAGGTAGCTCACTGACGGATGGTGCACTGCACGCTGGCTGACATGGGCTGCTTGGGCCGAGCCTGTGCCGACGGCAAGGGCTGCGAGCAGGATCGCCGCGAACAGCCCCATGGGTATACGTGTTCTCATGAATTCCCCCGAATTGTGTGGTGAGTGGCAATTGCCATTTGGAACCTATGTGACGACCACTCGTGGTGGGAAGGCCTGCGGGAATATTGCCGCGAGCCGGTGACCTGAGACCGAAGCCCGGGCCGGGCGGGACATCACGTCCCACCCGGCCCGGGCTCTCCAGTCGTACGCCTGCTCAGGACAGCGGCAACAACGCCGTGAGCTGGCCGAGCAGTGAGGCGACGGTCGGGTTGGCAGAGACCTGAGTGGTCACCTGGTCGACCGCGTCGTTGACCGTGTCAGTCAACTGCTGTGCGGCCGGTGTCGGCTTGGCCAACGGGTCGAAGATCGTACCCAGACCGACCGGCAGCGGGTTGTTGAACACTGCCACACCCGTACCCAGCAGGAAGTCGACCACCAGGCAGCCCGCGCCGAGCGGCGATTCACTCGCCGACCAGGTGGCGGTGCCGACGAAGTCCATCGTGCGCGGCTTCGCCACATGCGTCGGCGTGCTGATGAACGGCTCGAACCACACCGGGTACCCGTTGGGCTCGTTGACTGCCGTGTCCAGACCGACGACCGCGGAGGCCGAGTTCACCAACGCATCGGAGTTGAACTTCCCGACGATGTGGTAGATCGGCCCGCCGACAATTGCACCGAGCGGTCCCACCTTCGGGATGGACGGCAACAGATCGGACTTGGTGACGGTGTAGCCGTTGTCCTCGTTGCGCGTATAACGGTCAGGCCCGCTCGCCGAACCGCCGGTGTGCGCGACACAGGCTCCGCCACTGCTGCGCAGCGAGCTGTTGATGTCGAGGATGATTCCGGCCTGCGCTGTCGAGTCGGAGCTGATCTGCACTCCACCCTTGCCGCTGGTCGGATCAACCTGCAGACCGTCGAGCAGGCTGAGCGAAATACGCTGGCTCGTTCCGCCGGTGTCGACCAGGACCTTGGTGGCCAGGATCGATGGCAGATCGATGCCCTGCGACGCTGCGCTGGCCGAGAGGCTGGTCAGCAACGCGTGATACTTGGCGTCGTTCTCCGTACCCAGCGACATCAACGTGCGCTTGGTGCCGTCGATCTGGGCGAGGGCGATGAAGGCCTTCGTGGCGAGGTCAAAGACACCCTGGAGACCCTTGGGATCAAGCAGGGTCTTGGGTCGGTTGATGATCATCAGGCGTGGCGTGCAGCCGGCTGATGGGTCGCACACCGTGGCAGCTGCCGGCAGACACGACGACGGGTCAGTCGCACAGACCGCCGGGTCACTCGGGAGAGCGAATCCATCGGTCGACAGCGAGTAGAACTTCTGTGTCTGGCTGGTGCCGGTGTAGATCGGCGACGTCTTGGTGTCCACCGCGAACGTGAACTCCGACGGGCTCGTGTTGGCCGAGACGTGACCCTTGCCGAACACGTCGTTGAACGTGACCTGCCACGGGCGGTACTCAAACGTCTGCACGGTCTGCTCGACGCCGGGGATGACGGTCTTGTTGTCAGTGCCCGGCTTACCGATGCTGCACGTGGTCCCTGTCTTCACCATGTTCTGGTTGGTCGTGGTGACCGTGTAGATGCCTGCCGGCTTACCGGCGAGGTTCACGTCCGCCGTCATGCCGTGATAGGTGTTGTCGCCCGTCGTGACCGGGAAGTCACCACGGTAGTTCGTCGCGGACGCGGCGGGTTGCGGCGCAAGCGGCTGGTTCTTCGGCGTGGTCGTGAAGCTGCTGATGGACACGTTGCGCACCGGGCTGGTCACCTCAAGCAGCGTGGCATTGGTCGGGTCGGTGACCTTCACCGTGGTCCGAGGCGAGTTGTTGGTAGCCGTGATGTCTCCACGGCACACCGTCGCACCGACCAAGGCTGCCCCGGCACCCTGGGCGCTGAACGTTGCAGTGGCGTTCGTCCGGAAGTAGCTCAGTGCGCTCCGGTCGACAGCGATGTGCACGGTGGCGTCACGCACCACGGGCGGAGTGCCGGGCTGCGTCGGTGTGACTGTCGTGGCCGCATCGGCCGAGGTGGCTGGCCCGAGCGCGGCGACCGCGACGACCAATGAAGAGGCGAGAAGCGTCACAGAAATCCTGCGACGTTGCTTTGAAGCGCGGAAAAGCCGCCCTGAGTTGACCTTCATACGGGAACCCTTCGGGGACGACAGCAGCCCCCCTTGGCGCGCTCCTGCTGTAGATGGGAGTGAGAGCGAGATCACTCTGGCGGCAGATTCGGGCCGCGTCAAGCGGTTTGGGCGAATCTAGTTATCTGGAACTATGCCGCTGTCTAGCGTGGCCGGGAGCCGTGCGTGGCCATGAAATATGCCGCGCGATCAGCCTGCGCCTGGCGACGGTCGAGTGCCTCGCGCATACGGAGGCGGCGGGTGCGCTTGAGGTATTTGTTCATACCTGCACGTTATATTGCGCACTATCTGTTGCGCAAGTATGGATGCGGAACTTTTCGTGGCCAATGCGAACGGTGCCCGATCTCGTCGAGATCGGGCACCGTTGTCGAACTGATCAGCGCAGGAACGGCAGGCGCTTGACGATCGGCAGGTTCTCCCAGGTGGAGGCGAGGCCGAGCGTATGACCGGCGCCGGCGAGGGCCAGCACTCCGAGGGTCAGCGCATAGATGAGGTGCTCATCCATGAACGGGTTGTTCGCCGGAGGCAGGACTGCGGACCACATGAGTACGAGGAGCAGGGCACCCGCGGCGGCGGCGAGTCGTACGGCCACTCCCGCGATCAGGGCGACACCGATGCCGAGCAGACCGAGCATGAAGAGCCAGTCGAACACCGCGTGTCCGGCCATGCCCTGGTAGAAGCTGGCGAACGGGCCGGCGGTGCCGTGACCGAGGAATCCGGACGTCGGGCTGCCTCCGTGGATCCAGGCATCGGCCGACGCGGTCTCGTGTCCGAGGCCGAACATCTTGTCGAGGAAGGGCCACAGGAAGGTCCAGCCCAGGGCCAGGCGGGTCACTCCGATGACGTACTGGAGTGGGGTCGCCCGTTCGGCGGTGACAGGTCGAGCGGCGATACGGCCAGCTGTAACAGTGGCGGTCATGATGGTCTCCTCAGTCGGTTGTTCGTTACCTCGAGCATCGCCGCATCGCCAGCCGCGCAGCAGGGTCCTTGGATGTGATCCAGAGGGCCAAAGGTCCGGCCCCCAGCGTGCCGATTCGGGGGACCAAGGTCCCGCGGGATCGTGCTTTACGGCGGTGTGACCGCGCTCTCTGATCCGCGAGTCTGGTGGGGCGAATCCAGACCGAACCTGCGGTCATCGCGCGCTGAGGGGACAGACCGCATGGACGCACTGGACATTGCCAGGTGGCAGTTCGGCATCACCACCGTTTACCACTTCTTCTTCGTGCCGGTCACGATCGGACTGTCGTTCCTGGTCGCCGGCCTGCAGACCGCATGGTGGCGGACCAAGAAGGAAAAGTACCTCAAGCTGACGAAATTCTTCGGCAAGCTCTTCCTGATCAACTTCGCAATGGGTGTCGCGACCGGGATCGTGCAGGAGTTCCAGTTCGGCATGAACTGGAGCGACTACTCCCGCTTCGTCGGTGACATCTTCGGTGCGCCTCTGGCGATCGAGGGCCTGCTCGCCTTCTTCCTCGAGTCGACATTCCTGGGCCTCTGGATCTTCGGCTGGGACCGGCTCAAGCCTGGCGTGCACCTCGCGACGATCTGGATCGCCGCGGTGGGCACCCTGCTCTCGGCGTACTTCATCCTGGCCGCCAACTCCTTCATGCAGCACCCGGTCGGCTACACGTTCAATGCCGCCAAGAACCGCGCCGAGCTCACCGACTTCGGAGCAGTGCTGACCAACAAGGTCGCGCTGGTGACGTTCCCGCACACGATCGCGTCCTGCTTCATGGTGGGCGGGGCCTTCGTCGCCGGCATCGCGATGTGGCACCTCGTACGCCACCCAGCCCGCGACGCCGAAGCATTCCTCACCGCCTTGCGGCTCGGAGGCGCGACCCTGATCATCGCCGGACTCGCCACCGTCGTCACCGGCGACAGCCAGGGCAAGGTCATGACCGAGGTGCAGCCCATGAAGATGGCAGCCGCCGAGGGACTCTACGAGACCAAGCAACCGGCGCCCTTCTCATTGCTGACGATCGGCACGCTCGACGGCTCGAAGTCGGTCTACAAGCTCGAGGTCCCGCGCCTGCTGTCATACCTCGGCACCGGATCTGTCAACGGTCAGGTCAAGGGCATCAACGCCCTGCAGTCTGAGTACGAGCAGAAGTACGGACCCGGCGACTACTCCCCCAACATCCCGATCACGTACTGGACGTTCCGCGCCATGATCACGGTCGGCTTCCTGGCGATGGCCGGCGGGGCGTGGATGCTGTGGTCCACCAGGCGACAGCGCATGCCCACCTCGAAGTGGATGCTCCGCACGGCGCTCGCCCTGCCATTGTTGCCGCTGGTGGGCATGTCATTCGGCTGGATCTTCACCGAGATGGGTCGCCAACCCTGGGCGGTGTTCGGGCTGATGCCCACGGCGGCCGGGGTCTCCCCCGGCACCACAGCGGCTGAGGTGCTGACCTCACTGATCGGCTTCACCGCGCTCTACGGCGTCCTCGCAGTCGTCGAGGTCAAGCTCCTGCTGAAGTACATCCAGGCCGGCCTCCCCGAGGTCGACACCACCGTTCCCTCCGACGACTCCGACGCGCCACTCGCGTTCGCCTACTGATCGGAATCTGATCATGGAACTCACCACCTTCTGGTTCATCCTGATCGCCGTCCTGTGGGTCGGCTACCTCGTGCTCGAAGGCTTCGACTTCGGAGTCGGCATGCTGATCGGCCTGCTGGCTCGCAATGACACCGAGCGCCGCGTCCTGATCAACACGATCGGTCCGCTGTGGGACGGCAACGAGGTCTGGCTTCTCGTCGCGGGCGGTGCGACCTTCGCAGCCTTCCCGGAGTGGTACGCCACGTTGTTCAGCGGGTTCTACCTGCCGCTGTTCCTCATTCTCATGGCGTTGATCGTCCGCGGAGTCGGGCTGGAGTTCCGCGGCAAGCGTCCCGAGGCGATGTGGCGTCGCCGCTGGGACGCGGCGATCATCGTCGGGTCGACGGTGCCGGCACTGCTCTGGGGGGTTGCCCTCGCGAACATCGTCCACGGTGTCCCGATCGACAGCCACAAGGAGTACGTCGGCAGCTTCTTCACGCTGCTCAATCCATACGCCCTGCTCGGCGGGCTCGTGACCCTCACCGTCTTCATCGTGCACGGCTCGATGTTCGTGGCGCTCAAGACCGTCGGAGACATCCGCAAACGGGCCCGGATCCTCGCTCTCAAGGTCGGCGCACTTGCGGCGGTCCTCGCCGTCGCCTTCATCGTCTGGACCGGCTTCGACCAGGGCAAGCTCGCCGTGTGGCTGCTGGGCCTGCTCGCCGCCGGTGCCTTCGTCGGGGCGATCGTCGCGATCTTCCGAGGCCGCGAGGGCGTCGCGTTCACCGCGACGTCGCTGACCATCGGGCTCGTGGCGATCATGCTTTTCACGGGGTTGTTCCCCGACGTCATGCCGTCGTCGCTCGATGCGGCTTGGAACCTCACGACCCACAATGCGTCATCCACCCACTACACGCTGGTGATCATGTCGTGGGTCGCGGTGATCTTCACCCCGATCGTGCTGATGTACCAGAGCTGGTCCTATTGGGTCTTCCGCAAGCGGATCGGCGTCCAGCACATACCGATGGATGTCCTGACCAAATGAAGCCGCTCGATCCACGGCTGATCAGAAGGTCGCGGGCAGTACGCCGCTACCTGGTGGTCGGCGTGGCAATCGGGCTGGTCACGACGGTCGCAATCGTCGCCCAGGCCGTCCTGATCGCGGTATCGGTCGGGCGCCTGTTCCACTCCCAATCCGTTGTCGGCCCGATCCTTGCCGTGGTCGCCTGCTTCGGATTGCGGGCGGCACTGCGCTGGGCGCATGAGGTCGTGGCATCCCGCTCGGCCGTCGCGGTCAAGTCGGAGCTCCGGGGCGAGATCGTCAACGATCTGCTCGACCCGCGACGACAGGGCCCGGCGCCCAGTAGCTCGCGAGTCATCACGCTCCTCGGCCCGGGTCTCGACTCCTTCGACGGGTATGTCGGCCGGTTCCTTCCGCAGTTCGTGCTCGCCTCGATCGTGCCCGTGCTGGTGATCGGTGCTGTGCTGGTCGTCGATCCGCTGTCAGGGCTCATCGTCGGCATCACCCTGCCTCTGAGCATCGTGTTCATGGTGCTGATCGGACTCGTCACCCGCGACACCCTCGACAAGCGGTGGCAGTCGCTGGAGCGGCTCGGACGCCATTTCGCGGACGTGCTCGATGGTCTCGTCGTCCTGAAGATCTTCGGCCGACGCCAGGAGCGCGGTCTGCGCGAGGTCGGTGACCGACACCGGCGCGAGACCGTCCGTGCGCTCCGGGTCGCATTCCTGTCCTCGCTCGTGCTCGAGCTGGTCGCGACCTTGTCGGTCGCACTGGTCGCGGTGAGCGTTGGTCTGCGGGTCGTCGACGACGACATGACGCTGCAGCGTGCGCTGATCGTGCTGCTGCTGGCACCCGAGGCATACCTACCCGTGCGTCAGCTCGGCATGATGTTCCACGACAGCACGGCGGGGGCCGAAGCCGTCGGCGATGCCTTCGAGCTGCTCGACCACGATCGGCATGCCGGCTGGGCCAGCTCACCGGACATCGCACGGGTCGACCTCATCATCGAATCTCTCGTGGTTGAGCACGACGACCGTTCGGCGCCGGCTCTGCGGCTGGACGCCGAGACCATCCGACCCGGCGAGTTCGTCGCGGTGACCGGTCCCTCTGGCTCCGGCAAGTCGACCCTCCTCGACGTGCTGCTCGGATTCGTCGCACCGACCCGTGGCCGAGTCACCGTGGGGACCGTCGACCTCTGCGCGATCGATCCGGAGCTCTGGCGGCGGCAGATCGCCTGGGTGCCACAGTTCCCCGGCCTGATCGAGGGCACGGTCGCCGACAACGTACGTATGGCCAACAACGACGCGACTCCCGCACAGGTGTCAGCGGCTCTCCGCGAGGTCGGTGCCGCAGACCTGGATCCCCGCCGCTGGCTGAGCGAGTCAGCCGACGACATCTCCGCAGGTGAACGCCGCAGGATCGCCATCGCACGCGCACTCCTGCGCGTGCGCACCGAGGGCGCCGCGCTGATGCTGCTCGACGAGCCGACCGCCGGCCTCGATGCGACCCGTGAGGGCGACGTGCTCAATGCCCTGCGTGCACTGCCGGTCACTGTCATCGTCGTGGCACATCGACCCGAGATCATCGCAGCAGCCGACCGGGTCCTGCGCCTGACAGCCAGCACGGTGGTGGCCGCATGACCCGCCGACTGGTCGCAGGCGCCGGGCTCGGCATCCTCGCCCAGCTCTGCTCGGCCGGCCTGCTCCTCACCTCCGCCTGGCTGATCGTGCGTGCCGCTGAGCATCCTCCCGTGCTCTACCTCATGGTCGCGATCGTCTCGGTGCGCTTCTTCGGACTCGGTAGGGCGGTCTTCCGCTACGCCGAGCGGCTCCTGACCCACGACGCCGCCTTGTCGTTGACGGTCGAGGAGCGGGTGAGCACCTATCAGCAGCTCGACCGGGTCGCCCCCACAGGACTGCCCCGGCAACGACGCGGCGACATCGTCAGTCGGATCGTCGCCGATGTCGACACGGCCCAGGACCGGTTGCTCCGTATCCGCCTGCCATGGATCTACGCGATGGTGTCCTCCGCATGCGTCATCGTGCTGCTGGCCTTCATCTCCCCGATCGCAGCCGTGTTCGTCGCACTCCATGTGCTGGCGTGTGCCACCTTCGTACGACTTGTGGTCGCGCGCATGTCGCCAGACCGGCGACGGAACGCCTCCGCTCTCCACGGTGCCGTGGCCGCCGACGCGTCGCTCCTGGTGCTCGCCTCCCGTGACCTGATTGCGTACGGAGCCGCACGCGACGTCGGTCGGACGATGGATGCCTCCTTCCGCGAGCTCGCCGCCGTGCAACGGGCAAATGCGTGGATCGGCGGACTTGGCTCGGCCTTCGTCCTCGCCTCCACGGGCATCACCGTGGCGGCTCTCGGGCTCCTCGGCTCAGACGTGCCAGCTGTGGTCACCGGCGTTCTCCTGTTGGCGCCGGTCGCCCTGCTTGAACCGCTCGAGTCGCTGGCCGAGTGCGAGCGCCTACGCCCTGCCGTCGTCGCTGCCCGAGCACGCCTCGACGAGTTGTCCACTGCGCCGGCTCCAGTCGCGCGTCCGGCTTCACCGCGCCGGCTGCCTGCCTCCACCACGCTCCTGGTCGAGGATCTCGCGATCGGCTGGGATCGCACGATCGCCCATGACATCTCGTTCCGACTCGTGCGGGGCGACCTGATCGGTGTCGGCGGCCCCAGCGGAGCCGGCAAGAGCACCTTGGCCATGACCCTGGTTGGACTCATCGGGTCAAAAGCCGGTCGCGTACGTTTGGGCGGCGTCAATCTGACCGACCTCGACGGGACCGACATCCGCACCCGTATCGGCATCTCGAGCCAGGACGACGTCCTGTTCGACACCACGATCCGCGAGAACCTCCGGATTGCCGATCCACGGGCCGACGACGACTCGATGGGCGCGGTCCTCGATCGAGCCGGACTCGGTGGGTTCGTACGCGCCCTCCCACGTGGCCTCGACACACCCGTTGGTGAGCGAGGTGGCCGCCTCAGCGGCGGCGAACGTCAGCGATTGGGACTCGCCCGATTGATCCTGGCCAAGCACGCCGTCCTGATCTTTGACGAGCCGACCGAGCACCTCGACCAGCCGGCCGCCGAGGCCCTTCTCGACGACATACGACTGCTCGCCGACGATCACGCGGTGCTGGTCATCTCGCACTCGCCTCACGTGCTCGACCGGTGCGATCGAGTTCTGCAGCTGCACGCCGACGGAGCCACCGACAGCGCGATCCATCCCGAGATGTCACACGCGTGACCACCGCAACCACAAGGAGAGCACCATGACCGTTGATCACATGAACGACAACCAGCGAGATAGCCATCTCACGGTGATTCCCCATGCGGAATGCCGTGATCTGCTCGAGTCCACGACTGTGGGGCGGGTAGCCTTCGTGAACGACGACGGGCTCCAGCTGATCCCGTTGAACTTCGCCGTCATCGACGGCTACATCTTCTTCCGTACGTCGACCGACAGCATCTTGAACGATCTCGCCGACGGCGTCGACGAAGTCGTTTTCGGCGTCGACTACCACGCCCCGCACTACCGCGACGGCTGGAATGTCACGGTCAAGGGCTCGACGTTCCGCGTCACAGATCCGGTAGTCCATGAACAGGTCATGTCGTGGTCGCGGCTCCACCCATGGGCCGGCGGCGAGCGTGGCGTGGTCATCCGCCTCGACCCGCGCTCGATGGAGGGACGTCGGGTCTCGAGTCACTGACGACTCAATCGGCGTCGACGAGCAACCGTGTCTCGCGCGACATCTGAAGGTCTTCGCGGGCCGCGACAACCACCGCACGAACCAACGCGCCGTCTGCTGTCACTTCCAGATCGACCGGCCCGCTGTCGTTGAGCTCGTCGTCGATGTCGACGCCGAGGAAGGTCAGCCGCTCAGCCGCACGGCGCCGTACGACCGCGGAATTCTCCCCGACCCCGCCGGTGAAGACCAGCACATCGAGGCCGGCCGTCGAAGCCGTCATGGCCGCAACGTGGGCAGCGAGGCTGTGGATGAAAACGTCCAAAGCAAGGCTCGCATCGGCATCGCCCTTGCCAGCCCGAGCCTGGATTTCTCTCATGTCGCTGGTGCCCGCGAGTGCGGCGAGGCCCGAGCGGTGCTCGAGCGCCTGAGCCACTTCGTGCGGCGCCAGGTGCTCATGCTCCTCGAGCCACAGGACGAGGCCCGGGTCGACGGTCCCCGAACGAGTGGCCATCACCAGGCCCTCAAGCGGGGTGAAGCCCATCGTCGTGTCGATGCTCTGGCCGCCGACCACCGCACACAGCGAGGCACCCGCGCCCAGGTGGCAGGTGACGATCCTGAGCTCCTCGACGGGTCGGTCAACGAGCTCAGCCGCGCGGCGAGAGGCGTATGCATGCGAGAGCCCGTGGAATCCATAGCGCTTGATCGCCCAGCGCCGACGCCACTCCTCCGGAACGGCATAGGTCGACGCGGCCGCGGGGATCGACGTGTGGAATGCGGTGTCGAAGCACGCTACGGCCGGCACATCGGGAAGCAGGTTGGTGACCGCGTCAATTCCGGCGAGAGACTTCGGCTGGTGCAGCGGCGCCAGATCGGTCAGCTCCTGGAGTTGATCGCGCACCTGCCCCTCGATGCGGGTCGCGCCGGTGAACAGGTTGCCGCCGTGCACGACGCGGTGGGCGACGACATCGGGCGTCGACCACCCCCGCACGGCCTCAGCGAGCGCATCCGTGTCGAGCGGCGCATCACCCGCAGCCAGATTCACCGAGTGCTCGAGGACGTCAGCACCGTCGAGCAGGCTGAGCTTGAGGCTCGACGAACCCGCATTAACGACGAGGATCCGCATCAATCACTCCCGTCCGGGCCAGGTCCATCCCGCAATCGCCGGGTCGTCCTCCCCGTGCTCCCGCGTGTATGCCCGCGCGGCCAGTCTGGCGTCGGACATCTCCTGTCGCAGCGTTGCCGCGCGCGAACCCAAGGACGGCACGCGGTCGATGACATCCATCACGAGGTGGAAGCGATCGAGGTCATTGAGCATGACCATGTCGAACGGGGTCGTGGTCGTCCCCTCCTCCTTGTAGCCGCGCACATGCATGTTGTGGTGATTGGTACGACGATAGGTCAGCCGGTGGATCAGCGACGGATAGCCGTGGAAGGCGAACACGACTGGCTTGTCGGTGGTGAACAGCGCGTCGAAGTCGCGGTCGGACAGCCCATGAGGATGCTCTGTCTCGGGCTCGAGCCGCATCAGGTCGACGACATTGATGAACCGCACCTTGAGTTCGGGCAGATGCATCCGCAGCAGGTCGGCGGCCGCAATCGCCTCGAGCGTGGGGATGTCTCCGCAGCAGGCGAGCACCACGTCGGGCTCGCTCTCGCCACTGCTCGCCCACGGCCAGATGCCGAGCCCGCGGGTGCAGTGCGCGATCGCCTCGTCGACCGTGAGGTATGTCAGCGCCGGCTGCTTGCCTGCAACGATGACATTGACGTAGTTGTGGCTTCGCAGGCAGTGGTCGGCGACCGAGAGCAGCGTATTGGTGTCCGGCGGGAGATAGACGCGTACGACCTCCGCCTTCTTGTTGACGACGTGGTCGAGGAAGCCGGGGTCCTGGTGTGAGAACCCGTTGTTGTCCTGTCGCCAGACGTGTGATGACAGCAGGTAGTTGAGCGAGGCGATCGGCGCACGCCACGGGATGCGGCGGGTCGACTTGAGCCATTTGGCGTGCTGGTTGAACATCGAGTCGACGATGTGGATGAACGCCTCGTAGCAATTGAACAACCCATGGCGACCGGTGAGCAGATAGCCCTCGAGCCAGCCCTGGCAGAGGTGCTCCGAGAGGACCTCCATGACCCGGCCGTCCGGGGCCAGGTGGTCGTCGCCAGGGAGCGTGATCGCGTCCCAGGCCCGGTCGGTCTCGGCGAACACACCGGACAACCTGTTCGATGCCGTCTCGTCGGGTCCCATCAATCGGAAGCTGTCCGGATTCTTGGCGATGATGCCGGCCAGGAAGTCGCCGAGCACGCGCGTCGCCTCGCTCGTGGCGACGGCGGGATGTTCGACGGTCACGGCGAAGTCGCGGAAGTCCGGCATCACCAGGTCGCGCATGAGCCGGCCGCCGTTGGCGTGCGGGTTGGCACTCATACGTCTATCCCCGACCGGGGTGAGGGCCTGCAGCTCGGGTATGAGCCGGCCCCTGGAGTCGAAGAGCTCCTCCGGGCGGTAGCTCCGCAGCCATGCCTCGAGCAGCGTCCGGTGTTCCGCGTTCGTACGCGTCTCCGACAGCGGCACCTGATGCGCACGCCAGGTGCCCTCGACCTGGAGCCCGTCGACGACCTTCGGCCCGGTCCAGCCCTTGGGCGTACGCAGCACGATCATCGGCCAGCGGGCACGCTCAGACGAGATGCCATTGCGCGCCTCGATCTGGATCGAGGCGATCAGGTCCAGGCAGCGATCCAGCGCGGTCGCGAGCTGCTCGTGGACATCTTCGGGGTTGTCACCGCTGACGAAGATCGGGTCGTGACCATAGCCGCGCAGCAGATCAGCCAGCTCGGCTTCGGGGATGCGGGCCAGGACCGTGGGATTGGCGATCTTGTAGCCATTGAGGTGCAGGACCGGCAAAACGGCGCCGTCCTTGGCCGGGTCGAGGAACTTGTTGGAGTGCCAGCTCGCGGCAAGCGGTCCGGTCTCGGCCTCGCCGTCGCCGATGACGCACATGACCAGCAGATCGGGGTTGTCGAACGCTGCGCCGTACGCATGCACGAGCGCATAGCCCAGCTCACCACCCTCGTGGATCGAACCCGGCGTCTCGGGCGCGACGTGGCTGGGAATCCCGCCAGGGAACGAGAACTGACGGAAGAGTGCGCGGATGCCATCCTCGTCCTCCGCCACGGAGGGATAGACCTCGGTGTACGTACGGTCGAGATAGGCATTCGCCACCAATCCGGGCCCACCGTGGCCGGGTCCGGCGATGTACACGACATTGAGGTCACGCGCCTTGATGACCCGGTTCATGTGCACGTAGAGCAGGTTGAGTCCCGGCGTCGTGCCCCAGTGCCCGAGCAGGCGTGGTTTGACGTGCTCGGCGAGGAGCGGTTCACGCAGCAGCGGATTGTCCATCAGGTAGATCTGCCCCACCGACAGATAGTTCGCCGCTCGCCAGTACGCATCGATCAGCGCGAGCTCGTGCGCCTCGAGCGTACGGTCGGATGCTTCCGTGGTGTTCGTCATGTGTGGCCCCGTAGTAGTCGAATCGTCCTGATGATCAGCGTGTCATCGCGCCGTCAGAGAAGGCAGTGGCAAAGGTCCCGCGGGATGTGGCCCGCTCCTCGAGCGTCAGCGTGTGGCGCTGGAGGAGCGGACATCCGTGATCCTTCGGGCGAAACTCCCGGTCCACACGTGGATCACACGAAGGCGCCAAGCGAACTAGGCGCCGCGATAGTCAGAGGCGACAACAGCGACTGGGCAATGTGCCCGGCGCAGCACTTGCATGGCCAATGGCCGAGCGAGCGCAAACAACACCGTGTGGCTGTGCGGCCGGCCGATCACGACGAGCGATGCGTGCTCGGTGGCCGCGACGCAGGTCTCGATCGGATCCCCCGATGTCAGTGACGACAGGACCCGCACATCGGGATACAGCTCGGCCCAGCCGGCAAGTATCTCGGCGACATTGGCGCGGCGGTTGTCGAAGTCATCCTGCAGCGTGGCGGCCGGTGCCGCGTGCAGTACGTGCAAGATCTCTCCGCGGATGTCGGCCTGCTCGAAGCCGTAGCGCAGCGGGCTCGACGCAGAGGTGTCGCCGTCGATCGTGACGACGACGCCACCGTGTCGGACGCCGGGCTGGCCAGCACCGCGCTGATCAACTTCAGGCACCACGACGACGGGGCAGGACGCCTTGCGCGCCAGATGACCGGAGATCTCCCCGCCCAGCATGCGGTCGAACCAGGGGATGTCGTCGGCACCCATGACGATCGACTGCGCGGTGGCGGACTCGGCGAGGAGCACGGCTCCCGGCATGCCATTGGCCAGGACGTACGCGACCTCGATCTCGGGCGACTCCGCCTCGATGATCGCCTGGACCTCTTCGATCACTTCCTCGCCGGACAACCGCATCGAGTCGAGAACATCGCCGCCGACATAGAACTCGGCCGCCTGTATCGGCAGCGCGTAGCAGTGCACGACGCGGAGGCTCGTCTTCAGGCGCGCGGCCTCGGCGAGGGCATACCTCACGACGGTGCCCTGCTTGCTCGAGACTCCGACGACGACGGGACGCGACGCTGTGTTCATGGTCTTCTCCTCTGGCGTGATGTTCTGCTACCAGCATCGGCGCCCGGACGTTGTGGCAACACCGCCTGAGGGCCACTCCCAGAGGGACCTAGGTCCCCGCACCGATCTCGGACGAGGGGCGTGACCGACACTGCGCGTAGGGTGAAGTCATCCTCAAGGCTCGTCCAGGAGTGACATGCCACACCACGCACCAGCACGTGCGGCGGCGCCCGGACCCAAGCTCGAGTTCGAAACGCTCCTGGCCCACCTGGTCGAACGAGCCGACGAGATGGTGCATTCACAGAGCCGACTTCGCGATCTGATCAGGGTCAACAACGACCTCACGAGCAACCTCGACCTCGCGACCGTTCTTCGCCGCATCGTCGAGATCGGCACCGAGCTGATCGAAGCGCGCTACGGCGCGATGGGTGTCATCGCCGACGATCAGACCCTTGAGCAGTTCATCACGGTCGGAATCGATGACGCGGACATCGCCAGGATCGGGCACCTGCCAGAGGGCAAGGGTCTGCTCGGCGTGCTGATCGCGGACCCGAGCCCCGTACGCCTGGCGACGATCGGCGACGATGAGCGCTCGAGCGGATTCCCCGCCAATCACCCGCCGATGAAGAGCTTCCTCGGTGTGCCGATCCGCGTACGAGATGCGGTCTACGGCAATCTCTATCTCACCGACAGCAAGAATGGCGAGTTCTCCGCCGATGACGAGGAGCTGGCCCAGGCACTCGCAGCGACAGCCGGCATCGCGATCGCCAACGCCCGTCTCTTCGAGGACTCGATATACCGTGAACGATGGGCGTCGGCGCTCGCCGAGACGGCGCGCCGCCTGATGCAGGACGAAGACGACGAGCACCTCGGCTTCCTTGTCGACCGGGTCAAGGAGCTGGCCGAGGCCGATCTCGTCTACATCGGCCTCGTCACCCCGCAACGAGACTTCCTGGTCATCGATCGCGCCGCCGGCTCCGGAGCGACCGAGCTGACCGCCATGTCGTTCGCGATGGACGAAAGCATCGCCGGCCAGGCGATTCGCACTGGCAAGCCCGTCAACCTCCCCCGTGGCGCTGTTCTCGAGGACCTCGGCTTCAGTGAGCAACCCAAGTTCGGCAACGCTTTGGTCATCCCGTTCACGCTCGGCGAGGGCAATGCCGGAGTCCTTGGCCTGGTGCGGCACCTCGATCGCTCCGATTTCGACACCCGCGACCTCGACATGGGCACGTCGTTCGCAAGCCACATCAGCGTCGCGATCGACCGGGCCGAAGCACGCATGATCCGCCGCAGAGTGGCCCTGCTCGAGGACCGCAGCCGAATCGCGCGCGATCTCCACGATCACGTCATCCAGCGACTGTTCGCGACCGGTCTCAGCCTCCAGGCCGCCGCCGCCGGACTCGACCCGGAAGCTGCAAAACGCATCGTCGAGCAGATCACCGAGATCGATGGCGCGATCGCCCAGATCAGGCAGAGCATCTTCGCGCTCCACCAGGCCGGCGACGTCACCTCCGTGAGCCTGCGAGCCCGGGTGCTCGAAGTGGTCGATCGGATCGAGGACGAGCAGGGGGTGCGACCTCGGGTGACATTCCTCGGGCCCGTCGACCTGATGGCTGACGCCTCGCTGACCGATGACGTCACCGCGGTCGTGACCGAGGCGTTGGCCAATACGGTGCGCCACGCCAATGCCTCCAAGGTGGAGGTCACGATCACGGCCGCCGCCGGGCATGTCACGGTCGACGTCACCGACGACGGTGACGGCCCGGGCAAGAGTCCACGACTCAGCGGCCTCGCCAATCTTCGCTCGCGGGCAATCTCGCATGGCGGATCATTCAACATCCATCAGGGCACAGGCGGCGGAACTCAGGTCGTCTGGACCGTCCCGGTCTGAGTCAGGGTCCGCCCACGAGCCGGGTCGCAAACACCGCAGCCTGTGTGCGACTGGTGAGGCCGAGCTTGGACAGGACGTTCGACATGTAGTTCTTCACCGTCTTTTCGGCGAGGAACAGCCGCTCGCCGATCTGCTTGTTGGTCAATCCCTCGGCGACCAGCTCGAGAATGCGACGCTCCTGGGCACTCAGCCCCTTGAGTTCCTCAGGCTCGCCAGGACCGCCATCGCGCAACCGCTGCATGACCCGCTCGGTCACGCTCGGATCGAGCAGGGAACCGCCGGCCGACACGTGGCGTACCGCCGCCAGCAGGTCCTGGCTGGTGACCTGCTTGAGGATGTAACCCGCAGCTCCGGCCATGATCGCCGCGAACAACGCCTCGTCATCGTCAAAAGAGGTGAGGATGATCGCCTTGGTCGCCGGCTCAGCGGAGCGTATCTGACGACATACCTCAATGCCGCTCCCATCAGGGAGCCTCGCGTCGAGGATCGCCACATCGGGCTTGAGTGCCGGTATGCGCGCGATCGCCGACGCAGCGGTGCCCGCTTCACCGACGACCTCGATGTCGCCACCGCTCTCGAGCAGCTTGCGAAGTCCCATACGGACCAGCTCGTGATCATCGAGCAGGAACACGCGAATCGTCACCGGAACTCCTCATGTTGTGGGCCGACCTGGTGAGCGCACATGGCAGGCCGACCTTGTCAGTATCAAGCGCTGCTCACGGGGTGTCGAGGGTCGAAGGTCCCGACACTCCTTGGCGGTCCCGCAGGTCAGAACTCGAAGACGAGACGGGCCAACGCTTCGCCGGAGAGCACCTCGCTCATCGCCTGGTTGACCTCATCGAGCTTGCGGCCCTCGGCGACCACACGCGTACGCCCACTGGCGTGCAGCTCGAAGACCTCAGCCAGGTCCTGACGCGTACCCACGATCGAACCGATGATCTTCAGGCCCTTGATGACGGTGTCGAAGATCGGGATACTCATGGTTCCCTCCGGCGGCATCGCCACGCAGACCAGTCGGCCGCCCGGATTCAGCGAGGCGAAGGCCTGCTGGAACGCCTTCGGCGTCACCGCGAAGGCAAGTGACACATCCGCGCCGCCCAGTTCCCTGATCGCCTCGATCGGATCCACCTCGAGTGCGTTGACCACGTGGTCCGCGCCGAGCGAGGTGGCGAGCTCGAGCTTGTCGGCGTCGATGTCTATCGCGATGACAGTGGCACCGACCAGCCGCGCGTACTGCACTGCCAGGTGGCCAAGTCCGCCGATTCCGAAGACCGCGACCGTCTCGGCCGGTGCAATCCCGGCGACCTTGACGGCTTTGTATGAGGTCACGCCCGCGCAGGTCAACGCGGCAGCGTCGAGGGATTCGATACTGGCAGGCACGGCGACCGTGAACCGTGCATCGGCGACGGCGAACTCGGCAAATGCGCCATCGACCGAATACCCGCTGTTCTGCTGACCCTGGCACAGCGTCTCGCGCCCATCGATGCAGTAGCGACAGTGGCCGCACGCGCTGCCGAGCCAGGCGATCGCGACCCGGTCGCCGACCTGGTGCTCAGTGACGCCGGCGCCGAGTTCTGTCACGATCCCGATGCCCTCGTGGCCCGGGACGAACGGCAGTGTGGGCTTGGCCGGCCAGTCACCATGCGCCGCATGGATGTCGGTGTGGCAGAGGCCGCACGCTTCCATGCGTACGAGCACCTGCCCTCGTGCGGGCTTGGGGATGTCGCGCTCCTGGATCTCCAGCGGTGCGGCGAAATCAGTGACGACGGCTGCCTTCATGGCGGTCTCCTTGAGTAGACCGCCATCGTTGCTCGGCGTCGACTCGATGGGCACCGTCGAAGGGCGGGAGGTGGCAGGACGAACGTCCCGCCTCAGCCCTCGGCCAGCTTCTTGAGGGCTGCCAGTCGGGTGTCCCAGGCGCGGGCGAGTTCGGCCATCCGGCGGGCGGTGGCTTCGAGGCGTTCGGTACGCGGCGAGTAGAGCACTTCGCGGCCAACCTTCCGAGACCCCACGAGTCCGACGCGATCGAGCACCAAGAGGTGCTTGATCACCGCCGGCCTGCTCACCGGCAGCTCGCGCGCCAGCACGGTGGCCGAGCCCTCGCCACGCTCGGCGAGCGCGACCAGGACCTGCCACCGTGTCGGATCGCCGAGCGCGCTGAACACCTCGGTCTCGGCGAGGGCGGTCATTCAGGCCGCCACACGAAGCGCGTGGGTCTCGAGCTCTGCGAGCTCCATGGTCCAGCCCTCGGAGTGACCGGCGTGCATCTCCTGCTGCTCGCTTTCCGGGAGCGCCAGCGAGCTGAAGCCACTCTCGACGACGCGTACGTTGGTGGTGTCACCGTCGGTGGTCAACGAGAACTCGACGAGCGTCGAGTTGCGTTCGCTGAGCTCGGCGCCGGCCGGAGTATCGAGCTGGTGCCAGCGGAACGCGAACCGGCTGGTGGGCTCGACGGCGTCGACAGTGCCCAGGAGCGTATGTCCGTCCCATCGCACGGCGAGCGCACCGCCGGGACGGAGGTCGATCTCGGCGCCGGCATCACCGAACCAGGTGCCAAGGTGCTCTGCCTCGGTGATCAGTGTCCAGACGCGGTCGATGGGAGCGGCGATCGCGACCTCGCGCTCGATGGTGTTGGTGTTCATGGCGGTTCCTCCTGATTGGTATGTGTAACCCAAAGATTACACATACCAATCAGGGATGTGCAACCCCTGGGTTACAAAAGATCAGGCAACGTCGAACCGGTCGAGGTTCATGACCTTGTCCCACGCGGCCACGAAGTCCTGCACGAACTTCTGCTTCGCGTCATCGCTCGCATAGACCTCCGCGAGGGCGCGCAGCTCGGAGTTCGACCCGAATACGAGATCGACTCGACTTCCGGTCCACATCACCACGCCCGAAGCGTCGCGCGCCTCGAACGACTCGGCGTCCTCCGTCGTCGGCTTCCAGGTCGCGCCCAGATCGGTCAGGTTGACGAAGAAGTCATTCGTCAAAGACCCCGGCGTTGCGGTGAATACGCCGGTCGGCGATCCATCGAAGTTGGCACCGAGCACCCGCAGGCCGCCGACCAGGACAGTCATCTCCGGAGCGCTGAGCGTCAGGAGATTGGCCCGATCGATCAGGAGGTACTCCGCCGGCAGGATGTGCCCCTTGCCGAGGTAGTTGCGGAATCCGTCTGCGGTCGGTTCGAGCGCGGCGAAGGACTCGACATCGGTCTGCTCCTGCGACGCATCCGTGCGTCCCGGGGTGAACGGCACCTCGATGTCGTGACCCGCGGACTTGGCGGCCTGCTCAACTGCCGCGACACCGCCCAGCACGATCAGATCGGCCAAGGAGACCTGCTGCTCGCCGGCGTTGAAGGACTGCTGGATGCCTTCGAGCGTACGAAGCACCGTGGCCAGCTCGGCCGGGTTGTTGACCTCCCAGCCGCTCTGTGGCTCGAGGCGGATGCGGGCACCATTGGCGCCGCCGCGCTTGTCGCTGCCGCGGAAGGTCGACGCCGACGCCCACGCGGTCGAGACGAGCTGAGCGACCGACAAACCGGAGGCCAGGATCTGACCCTTCAGAGTCGCGATCTCGGCAGCGCCGATGACCGCGCCAGCGGCTGTCGGGAGCGGGTCCTGCCACAGCAGCTCCTCCTGCGGAACCTCCGGGCCGAGGTAGCGCTGGATCGGGCCCATGTCGCGGTGCGTCAGCTTGTACCAAGCGCGCGCGAAGGCATCTGCGAGCTCGTCGGGGTGCTCCAAGAAGCGGCGCGAGATCGGCTCGTAGATCGGGTCGAGCCGCAGCGCGAGGTCCGAGGTCAGCATCGTCGGAGGGCGCGAGAGGGTGCCGTCCTCGGGGTCGGGCACCGTGTTGGCTGCGGCACCGTCCTTCGGCTGCCACTGGTGAGCACCCGCAGGGCTCTTGGTGAGCTCCCACTCGTGTGCGAACAAGGTCTCGAAGAAGCTGTTGTCCCAGGTGGTCGGCGTGGCGGTCCAGGTCACCTCGAGGCCGCTGGTGATCGCATCGCGACCCTTGCCGGTGCCGAACGACTGCTTCCAGCCGAGCCCTTGCTCCTCGAGCGGCGCGCCCTCGGGCTCGGCGCCGACATACTGCTCGGGATCGGCCGCGCCATGGGCCTTGCCGAAGGTGTGTCCGCCGGCAATCAGCGCGACGGTCTCCTCATCGTTCATCGCCATGCGGAGGAAGGTCTCGCGGATGTCGCGCGCCGAGCCAAGCGGGTCGGGGACACCCTCGGGACCTTCGGGGTTGACGTAGATCAGACCCATCTGGACCGCGGCGAGCGGGCTTTCGAGGTCGCGGTCGCCGGTGTAGCGCTGCTCGCCACCGTGGTCGCCACCGAGCCACTCGGTCTCGGGACCCCAGTAGACGTCTTCGTCGGGCTCCCACACGTCGGGTCGGCCGCCGGCGAAGCCGAATGTCTCGAAGCCCATCGACTCGAGGGCCACGTTGCCGGTCAGGATGATCAGGTCGGCCCAGGAGATCTTCTGGCCGTACTTCCTCTTGATCGGCCAGAGCAGCCGGCGGGCCTTGTCGAGGTTTCCGTTGTCCGGCCAGCTGTTGAGCGGTGCAAACCGCTGCATACCGGCGCCGGCGCCACCACGGCCGTCCCGGATGCGGTAGGTGCCCGCGCTGTGCCAGGCCATCCGGATGAAGAACGGGCCGTAGTGACCGAAGTCGGCCGGCCACCAGTCCTGCGAGTCCGTCATGAGGGTGCGCAGGTCGGTCTTGACGGCGGCCAGGTCGAGCGACGCGAACTCGGCGGCGTAGTCGAAGTCCTCGCCGAGTGGATTGGCCTCGGCGGGGTGCTTGCGCAGGATCTTGAGGTTCAGCTGGTTGGGCCACCACTGCTGGTTGCTCGCACCCTCAGTCGGCTGTCCGGACGAGACGGGGCACTGTGCAGCGCTCCCCTCATTCATTTCTCCTACTTCGGCGTTGACGTTGTCAGTCATACGAAATCCTTTCGGGACCAGTGGCTTCAGTGCGTATGGGCGTGTGGGTTGCTCGAGCAGTTGGGGCAGGTGCCCCAGTAGATGACCTCGGCCTCGTCGATCGCGTAGCCGTGGTCGTTGGAGGCGTGCAGGCACGGTGCGTCGCCGACGGCGCAATCGACGTCCGCGATCGACCCGCAGGACCGACAGATCACGTGGTGATGGTTGTCCCCCACCCGTGACTCGTAGCGGGCCACCGATCCGGACGGCTGGATGCGCCGGACCAGACCCGCGGCGGTCAGTGCACGCAACACGTCGTAGACCGCCTGGTGGGACACCTCCGCGAGACTCTGACGGACGGCGCCGATGATCGAATCGGTGTCTGCGTGCGGGTGTTCGTGCACCGCCGACAGCACCGCGACCCTGGGCCGTGTCACGCGCAGATCTGACGAGCGCAACAGCTGCTCGTAGTCCGTCAACGTCGACACGTTCGAAGCATGACCCATTTTCTTGAATGGATCAAGATCTAGGTCGGATCGAAATCTGGTGTAAATTCCGGTTACACAGTCGGTCCGAGGGAGTTCTGTATGCCACGCGTTCGCGCAGTCAGTCACCGGAAGCCGCTTATCCGGTTCGCCTTGGGAGTCGCGCTGGTGTCGGCACTCGTGACATCCCTGCCAGCACAGGCCGCTGTCCCGACGCCGACGACGGACCCGTTCTACCGCTACACGGCAGGCAAGACGTTGGCGAGCATCAAGCCCGGCACGGTGCTGAAGACGCGGACGATCTCGTACCACATCGTCGGTCTCGCACTGCCGCTGAAGGCGACACAGCTCCTGTATCGGTCGACCGATCAGCTGGGAAAGCCGTCGGTCAACGTCACGTCCGTGGTCAGCGCGCCGGGCCACACGACCTCCGCACGCGCCATCTCCTATCAGTCGTTCTACGACTCGCTCAATCCCGCCGATGAACCCTCGTACGCCATCAGCGGCGGGCTCACCCTCGGCGGCATGATCCCGAATGTCGAGCTCGGTCTGTTCGGGCCGTTCCTGCTGCAGGGCTACAGCATCATCATTCCTGACACCGAAGGTCAGACCGCCGACTTCGCCGCCGGGCCCGAATACGGCACCCTCACGCTGGATGCCATCCGGGCGGCGTCGAGCTCAAAGAGCGCCGGCCTCTCGAAGTCCACCAAGGTGGGGATGATCGGCTACTCCGGCGGCGCGATCGCCACGGGGTGGGCCTCGGCTCTCGCACCCACGTACGCTCCCGACGTCAATCGCCAGCTCGTCGGTGCCGCCGAGGGGGGCGTGCTCGTCAACCCGGCGCACAACCTGCACTACATCGACGGAAGCCTGGTCTGGTCGGGAGTCACCGTCATGGCCGTGATCGGCATCTCGCGTGCGTTCCACATCGACCTGACGCCGTACCTCAACGCCTATGGTCTGTCGCTGTACAACAAGCTGCACGCAGCCTCGATCGAGACGGTTCTTGGCGCGTATCCGGGGCTGACCTGGGCAAAGCTCGCCAAGCCCGCCTATCAAACGCCAGAGAGCATTCCGGTCTACGTCCGCGCCGTGAACAAGCTGAACCTCGGCAGCGTCGGCACCCCGACCGCGCCGATGTTCATCGGCCAGGGCGCCGGTGGCGTGCTCGAGGGCACCCCCGGGAACAAGCCCGGCATCGGCAAGGGTGACGGGGTGATGATCGCCGGCGACGTACGCAGTCTGGCCCGCCAGTACTGCAGCCACGGCGCCACGATCAAGTACGCCCAGTACGACCTGACCAGCCACGTCACGTCGGTGCCCCAATGGCTGCCGTCCGCGATCAGCTGGCTGAACCAGCGCTTCGCCGGCGCCGCCGCACCACAGAACTGCTCGTCGATCGCCGCCGGCAACTCCCTCGCTCCCCTGCCAACGCCTTAAACCGGGAAATACGCCCCGTTGGCCAGGTCCTCGAGGAGCGTCGGTCCGGCCGGCGACCAGTCGAACCGCTCCTGGGTGACAGCGCTGGTGACCGGAAGGTCCATGCCGAAGAAGGCGCCGATCCAGCCGAAGTGGGCGGCCGCGTCCTCGGCAGCAATCGACTCGACGGGCAGACCCAGCCCGTGTCCGATGGCTTCGGCGATCGTGCGTGTCGGAATACCCTCCTCGGCGATTGCGTGCAGGATCGTCCCCGCTGGCGCCCGCTCGAGCCCCAGGCGTACGAGACGTGCCGCATCGGAGCGGTGAACGGCCGGCCAGACATTGGCGCCATCACCGACGTAGCCGGCGATGCCGCGGTCCCGGGCGATGCCCACGAGCTGCGCGATGAATCCGTGATCCCCGGCGCCGTGAACGGTCGGCGCGAATCGCGCACTCATCGAGCGAACGCCGCGATCGGCGTACTCGAGACCGAGGTTCTCAGTCCCACCACGCATGGAATCCAGTCCGTGGAACGGTGACGGGTCGGCCTCGGTCGAGGGGCGCCCTACTGCGAGGCCCGCGGCGCCCGAGGCGATCACGAAGGGGCGGTCCGATCCGACCAGGGTGTCGCCGATGGTCTCCACGGCGCCGCGCTCGGCCGCATTCGAGACCGCGGGGTTGTCGAAGTCGTGCTTGTTGGCCAGGTGGATGACGGCGTCGGCGTCCTTCGCCCCCGCGCGGAGGCTGTCGAGGTCGTCGAGGTCACCGCGAAGCACCTCAGCACCCTTCGCCTCGATCGCAGCGGCCGAGGCATCAGAACGGGCGAGCCCGATAACGTCGTGACCGGCAACGAGAAGCTCGTCCACCACTGCAGTGCCAATCCATCCGGAAGCTCCGGTAACAAATACGCGCATGAGTCTGATCTCCTTCTGCCCGCCGATCTCCGACGGAGCGACTAATGTCAGTTACTGACATGAGCGTACACCTTTATGTCAGTCACTGTCATCGCTGTTAGGATTGAGCCATGGTGCGATGGGAACCCGGTGCGCGTGAGCGACTGCAAGAGGCAGCGCTCGATCTGTATGCCACGAAGGGCTTCGAGGAGACGACCGTCGTCGAGATCGCCCAGGCCGCCGGACTCACCGAGCGCACCTTCTTCCGCTACTTCGCCGACAAGCGCGAGGTGATCTTCGCCGGGCAGGAATTGTTCCAGAAGGCATTCATCGACGGTGTTGCCGGTGCACCGAAGGATGCGACGCCGCTGGAGACGGTCGCGTCGGCCGTGATCTCGGCGGCCGATTTCTTCGGTGATGATCGACGCGCGTACTCGCGTCAGCGATCTACTGTCATCTCCGCCACTCCCGAGCTACAAGAGCGTGAGCTCCTCAAGATGGCGGCGCTTGCCACGGCCATCGCCGCAGCACTGGATGAGCGCGGTGTGACCGAGCCGGCCGCCACCCTCTCGGCCGAGTCCGGGGTCACGGTCTTCCGGCTGGCGTTCGGGCAGTGGATCGCCCCCGGCTCCACGAGATCGCTGATCGACCTCGAGCGCGAAATCTTCGCTGAGCTCGGGGCGTTGTCCGCTCCGACCAAGAGTTAGTCAGTCGGCGGCGTTGCGGAAGATCTCGGCCGCCGGCCCGACGATCAGCGGATCGGCCCGAGTGACGAGCTCCTCGTCGCGGTTGTCGTAGTCGAACTGCGACAGGACGTGCCGCATCGCCTCGACGCGTGCGCGCTTCTTGTCATTGCTCTTCACCACGGTCCACGGGGCGTCGGGCGTATCGGTGCGGGCGAACATCGTCTCCTTGGCCTGCGTGTATGCATCCCATTTGTCGAGCGACAGCAGATCCATAGGCGAGAGCTTCCACTGGCGCACGGGATCGACCTGCCGGATCGCGAAGCGGGTGCGCTGCTCGGCTGCGGACACCGAGAACCAGAACTTGATGAGGTCGAGCCCCTCGCTGACCAGCATCTGCTCGAACTGCGGAGCCTGGCGGATGAACTCGTGATACTGCTCGTCCGAGCAGAAGCCCATGACCCGCTCCACCCCCGCGCGGTTGTACCAGGAACGGTCGAACATCACGATCTCGCCGGCCGCCGGCAGGTGCTGGATGTAGCGCTGGAAGTACCACTGGGTCGACTCGCGCTCATTGGGCTTCTCCAGTGCCACCACCCGTGCGCCTCGCGGATTGAGGTGCTCGGTGAATCGCTTGATCGTGCCGCCCTTGCCCGCGGCATCACGCCCCTCGAACACGATGACCAACCGCGCGCCAGTGCCCTTGATCCAGTTCTGGAGCTTCAGCATCTCGATCTGCAGCAAGCGCTTCTGCAGCTCGTACTCCTGGATGTCCATCCGCGCGTCATACGGGTAGCCGTCGCGCCAGGTGTCGACCGGTTGGTTGTCGAGATCCAGCAGAACCGGATCGTCGTCGTCGATGTCGACCACGGAATAGTCGCGAAGCTGATCGATGTCGATGATCGCCGGCGGGCGGAAGTCTGTGCTCACCCGGTCAACGTAGGACCGCTGCAGAACCGTCAGGTGTACGAATGGCTACTCCCCGGTGAACGTCCGCGCTGTCCGACACCGATGCCACGCGGTATGAGCGACGCAAACCCGCGGCGAAGACCAGGCAGACGAAGGCGAGACCAGCGGCGACGGTGCGGATCGCATGAGCAACCTGCCAGCGATCCCGGTCGCTCGCCCAGTCCGACGGCGGCCTGGCGACCGACCAGTCGAGCTGGTCGGAGTTGATCGGCAGGTTCACCACGACCGTCGTGACCAGGACAACCACGAGAAGCCCGAGGGCAATCGAGGTCAGACCGAGCCCGGGCCGCCCTAGCGTCAGCCCGATGGCTGTGAGGACCACCGTCGCGATGATCGTGGGCACCAGGGTCGCGGTGGCCAGATCGTCCATGCGCACGAGCTCGACCTGCCGGACCTGGGTGTAGATCGACGCGTCGAACCTCCGCAGCGAGAGCTCGAGCACGAGGATCGTGAGCAGGAAGCCGGTGAAGATTCCGCCGAACACCACGCTCACGACCCGGGCGACCGGCTCGACGATCCTCATGCCTCAACCTCGTGGGTGTTGGTGACGCGCAGGCCGATGAACGCTGCGGTCAAGAGGAAAATGCTGCCGACCAGCAGGCTGCGCTGGAATCCCTCGGTGAGAGCGTCGGGCAGGTCGGCCCGTGCGGCAAGCAGGTCGTTCGTACGCGCGGTGCCAATCGCCGACAGGACGGCGAGTCCGAGCACGCCACCGATCTGCTGCGAAGAGTTGAGCAACGCCGCAGCCAGCCCCGCCTGCTCGCTGGCCACTCCGGCATTGGCGGCCGTGGCGGTAGCCACAAACACCGCACCGATGCCGAACGACAGGACCAGCATTCCGGGCAGGAGGTCCGAGAGAAATGAACCATCGACCGGGATGTGCGACAACAGGAAGACGCCGAGCGCAGTGATGAGCGCCCCCGCGACGATCAGCGGGCGGGTGCCGACCTTGGTGATGAGCTGGGACGAGATGCCGGCGGAGATGCCGATCGCGAAGCACAGCGGCAGGTAGGCCAGACCGGTCTTGATTGGCGAGTAGCCCAAAACGTTCTGCATGTAGAGCGTGAGGAAAAAGAACATCGAGACGAACCCGGCGAACGCGATCAGCTGGGTGGTGTTGGCGGCGGCCAGGCCGCGGACCTTGAAGATCGAGAGCGGCACCAGCGGATTGCGCGAACGCGCCTCGGTGACCAGGAAGGCCACGACCAGGGCGAGCGCACCGGCCAGGCCGCCGATCGTGCGAAACGTGCCCCAACCGACTTCGGGTGCCTCGACCAGCGTGTAGACCAGCAGCAACATCGATCCGGTCACCATGAGCGTGCCCAGGACGTCGAAGTTGGCGCGGGACGGCTTGCGGCGATCGTCCCCGATGAGCCGATAGACCGCCGGGAGCAGCAGTACGCAGATCACCGGATTGATGAACATGACCCAGCGCCAACCGGGACCTTCGGTGATGATGCCGCCCAGGAGGACGCCGACCGCGGAGGCCAGCCCGGCGACGCCACCCCATACGCCCAATGCGGTATGGCGATCGGAACCCTCCGCGAAGGTCGTGGTGAGCACCGAGAGCGCGGCGGGGAGGGTCATCGCCGCGCCGATGCCCTGGATCATGCGTGAGGCGACAAGCACCTCGGACGTGTTGGCGAAGCCGCCGACCAGCGAGGCAATGCCGAACAGCACGATGCCGGCAACGAGAACTCGGCGACGTCCGAGCAGGTCAGCGGCTCGGCCGCCAAGGAGCATGAAGCCGCCGTACGTCAGCAGGTAGCCGCTCGGGACCCACTGCAGCTCCTGCACCGAGAACCCGAGATCGGAACGGATCGATGGAAGTGCGACGTTGACGATCGTCACATCGATGAAGTCAAGGAAGCCGACTGCACACAGCAACGCCAGGATCAGCTTGCCGCGGTTCGTGGCCAGCGCCGTGGGCGCGGGGGTCGTGATGGTCATGATCACTTCTTTCTTGAGTGTGTACTCAGATACTATTCCATATCCTGAGTATGAACTCAATAATCAGGTGACCGCGCTAAGGTACCGAGGTGACAGAGATGAAGAAGACCCGTGGCAGGCCGCCGTCGGGCGGCCGCGAGGAGATCCTCAAGGCGACCCTCGATGTGCTGCGCGAGCGCGGCATCGCCCGACTGACGACTCGCGAAGTAGCCGAGCGAGCCGGGGTCTCAGAGGGCAGCATCTTCTATCACTTCGTCGACCGTCCGGGCCTGCTCAAGGCCGTGTTCGAGAACTCGCTCGACGGTATGAAGAACCTCACCAGCGCGGCATATGCGAGCAACGACATACGGACGACGCTCAACACCTTCGCCAAGGTGATCGCCGATTTCCTCGACTCAGGTCTCGATGTCCTGATCGCCGCACAGGCCGACGCAGAGCTACGAGGAGTCGTCGTCGATTTCCTCGTCGGCAACGACTACGGACCGCACCGCGGAATCGCCGGTATCGGCCACTATCTGGCCGAGCAGCAGGCGGCCGGCGTCATCCGGTCCGACATCGACCCGAAGATCATTTCCTACCTCATCGTGAGCGACGCGTTCCAGCGCGCGGCGCAGCCGAAGCTGTTCGGTCAGCGCAAGGGCGTGCCCGGTCAAGATGCCTTCTTCACCGCACTCATGACCCTCATCGCACCAGTCGACTGAGGCTCAGAGCGGGATGCGGTAGACCATGAAGCCTCGGTCTTCGGCAACCTGGTCATACAACGCACGAGCCACGGCGTTCGAGGTCTTGGTCGTCCAATAGACCCGATCGCAGTCGCGATCCTTGGCGTGATCGGTGACAGCGCTGATCAGCGCGCGGGCAACTCCGTGGCCACGTGCCTCTGGCACGGTGAACAAGTCCTGGAGATAGCAGACATCACGCGAGGACGTGCTCGGGTGCACCAGGAAATGCACGATGCCGACTAGCTGTCCGTCACGCTTCGCGCCGAGCGCGTGGAGCCGGGTGTCAGCCTGGAACTCAAGCCACGCACGGTCATACATCTCCTGCGGTTCGGAACGCCCATAGAAGTCGATGTAGCCGCGAAACAGCGTCTCCCAGGCGCCGCGATCTTCGGCCTCAAGCTTCGTCACGTCCACCACGGCATCACCATATCCGCGGCGCACTAGGCTCGCGGGCATGGCCACAGTCATCCTGGTGCGGCACGGGCGCACGACCGCGAACGCCAGCGGCGTGCTGGCGGGTCGCGCTGCCGGCATCAAGCTCGACAAGGCCGGGCGGGACCAGGCGTTACGGACCGCAGAGCGCCTCGCCGTGGTTCCGCTGGTCGCGGTCGTCTCCAGCCCTTTGGAGCGCTGCCGCCAAACTGCGCGGGCGATCCTCGACCAGCAGACCGGCTCCCCCGCGTCGCCGCTCGAGAAGGGCATCACCGAGTGCGACTACGGCGAGTGGCAGGGCCGCGCCCTCAAGGACCTGGCCAAGGAAGAGCTGTGGTCCGTGGTGCAGGCGCACCCGTCCGCCGCCGCCTTCCCGGGAGGCGAGTCCCTGGCCGCAATGCAGGCCAGATCGGTCGCCGCGATCCGACGACACGACGCTGCGTTCGAGGCACAACACGGACCGGGCGCGGTATGGGTGGCGGTGACCCATGGCGACATCATCAAGTCGATCCTTGCCGACGCGCTCGGTATGCATCTCGATCTGTTCCAGCGCATCAGCGTCAACCCCGCGTCGGCGTCAATCGTGCGATATTCGGCCGCCCGGCCAGCCGTCGCGGCGATCAACACCGTCGCCGGAGACCTGTCCTGGCTGCGCGAGCAGCCCACGGCAGGGGATGCCCCGGTCGGCGGCGGAGCGGGCCCCGAAGCCGACGTTTCGACGGACTCCTAACATTGAGGCCATGACCATCGTCCACGGATTCGACTGGCCCGATCGACTGGTCATCGGCACCGTCGGACAGCCCGGTGAACGCACCTTCTACCTGCAGGCACGTGCCGGAAGACAACTCGTGAGCATCGCGCTCGAGAAGCAGCAGTCGGCGGCGCTGGCCGAGCGGATCGAGGAGATCCTCGACGAGTTGATGACCGAGGACGGCAATCCGTTCAGTGTCCCGGCCCTCACGCCGGAGGGACTCGTCGACAACGACCCTCTGGAGCAGCCGGTCGAGGAGCAGTTCCGTGCCGGTGCCATGGGGCTGGGCTGGGACCCGGCGACCGCGCAGATCGTGATCGAGGCGTTCCCGATCATCGAGGTGGACGCCGAGGAATTTGACGGTCTCGAGGAGATTGAGATCGAGGTCGAGCCCGAAGAGGTCATGGTCGTACGCATCCCGGTCGGCACCGCCCGGGCTTTCGCGAAGCGCACGCGCGAGGTGGTGGGCGCTGGCCGGCCGATCTGTCCCCTCTGCAGCGTCCCGATGGACTCTGAAGACCACGTCTGCGAGCTTCCCGACGGATTCCAGTGACCCTCCGGACCGATCTCGTCAACGGCGAGATCGTGCTGGCCAGTCGCATCGTTGCCGCCTCGAACGCGACGTTCGTCGGTCACATCGGTGACGTGACCGTCGTCTACAAGCCGATTGCGGGCGAGCGACCGCTGTGGGACTTCCCGGACGGCAATCTCGCGCAACGTGAGGTGGCCGCGTACGCGCTCTCGGAGGCGCTCGGCTGGAATATCGTCCCCCACACCTGGTTGCGGGAAGGTCCGCTGGGCGCCGGGATGGTGCAGCTGTGGCAGGAGCCAGATCCCGAGCAGGAAGCCGTCACGTTGGTCGCTGGCGACACCATGCCTCCCGAGGGGTGGTGCCATGTCCTGGACGGCCTCGACGCCGAGGACCGACCGGTGTCTCTGATCCACGAGGACTCCCCCGCTTTGAGGCGTATGGCGGTGTTCGACATCGTCGTCAACAATGCTGACCGCAAGGGCGGCCACGTGCTCGAGATGGTCGGCGGGCACCGCCATGGTGTCGACCACGGGATCACGTTCCACACCGAGCACAAACTGCGCACGATCCTGTGGGGCTGGCTGGGCCGGGACCTCCACGCCGATGAGCTGGCGGGGGTCGAACGAGTGCGCACCGCTCTGACCGGAGAGCTCGGCGAGACCTTGACACCGTTGCTCAGCGACGCCGAGATCGACGCGCTTGCGGACCGCTGCGACCTGCTGTTGCAGGAGCCCAGGTTCCCCGCTCCACGGGGTCGCATGCCGGCCATCCCCTGGCCACCGTTCTGACGTGTAGGCGTTCAGCCGTCAGCGCTGGCGTCGATCTGGACGGGATAGCCAGAGCGCAGCACCGCCACGGTCGATGGTGGCGTGATGACCGAGGCCGTCCCGTCGTGCGGCATCCGACGACGAGGGCCGTAGCCGTCGGAAGTCCAGCTGACCAGCTCCTCACGGTGGACGAGCCACGGTGAGTCGTCGACCAGCACGAATACGCCGTCGGGCAATGACCCCCACGACATCGGGTGGAACCGCCGACGATGGGTGCCACGCACGATGCGCTCACCATGGAGCTGGGCATTCATCTCCTTGGCGGACGGCACCTCCACGCCCAGCTCATCGGCCCAACCCTGCCGATAGGCGTCATAGCTGCCGCGCCGACAGAGGGCGCACGGCCGATGGCCCGCCGCGAACGACACGGCCTCGTCGTGGAAGAACAGCCAGGTGAAGTGATTCGGCTGCCACTGCTCGCTCCACCAGCCGCGGAACTCGAGGGCGCAGGTGATCCACAGATCGCTGGCGTGGAACCGGACGATCTCCCGGCCGGAATGGATTCGTCCGCCACGGTTGCCGGTCCAGGCTCCGCGCAGCGGCGTCGCCACAATGTCTCCGAGGGGTGTGACGCGGTTGCGAGCTGCTGTCATGACCCCACAAACCTACGATCCTCCGCCGACAGAACGGCCCACCTCTGGTACGTCAGACCGCTGCGGACTCCCAGGCGAACTCGTCAGGATCTTCGAACGTTCCGGCGTCACCGGAGATGACAATCCGGTGCGATCCGCTGCCTTCCTCGGAGACACCGGCGTCCTTGGCAAGGGCGCGGCGCCCATAGAGCGCCAGCTTGATGTTGATGGTGTCGAACTCGACGTACTTGCTGCCGAAGCTCTTCCCCACGGTGAGGCCACGATCGACGTAGAAGCGCTTCGTGGCCTTGACGTCCGCTACCCCGATCAACAGCACGAGGTCGTCGATCTGTCGCGTGGCGGGGCCACTGTCCTTCTTCGACGACGTGGCGACCTTCCAGATCGTGCCGTCCGGAGCCTGCACGACGCCGCCGTAGCCCCACATACCCTTGGCGACCGGCTTCAACGTCGTGGCGCCGGCATTGATGGCGGTACCGACGAGGCTGTCGACCGTCGATGGTTGGGACACCACCAGCGAGAGGGTGAACCCGCGAAATCCACTCGTCGGCGCGTCCGACGCGCGCAGGTCCAGCTGTCGGTCCAGATCGAATGCGGCGGAGTAGAACGCGCGGGCGGCCGCAGGGTCGGGAACTTCGAGAACGATTGCGTTGATTGATGTCATGCCGACAACGCTAGGGGTGCGCGGGCGGCGGGCGCTTCTCGATTCCTGACCGACTCGTCATCTGCGCAAGCGGTCGATTCGAGCCAGACTGGGCTCATGCATCTTGAGTTCAGCGGTGAGGTGTGGTTCTGGAAGGGTCCGTCACCCTTCTACTTCGTCACTGTTCCGGATGACGACTGTGGCCCGCTCGAAGCGGCGTCGCCGATGGTGTCGTACGGCTGGGGAATGATCCCGGTCACAGCGCACATCAACGGGACGGTGTGGACGACTGCGCTGTTCCCGAAGGGTGGGCAGTACGTCGTGCCAGTGAAGGCCGCCGTACGCAAGGCGGAAGGACTCGACACCGGCGATCTCGTCACGGTGCGCCTCGACGTCGCCGTCTGAGCACCTAGGCCCAGAGACCACTCCGGACTAGGCGACGAGATCACCGACGCGCTCGGCGCTGCGTCGGGCAACGCCGCTCGTGACCACTGCTGCCATGACGACGAGCGCCACCCCACAGCCCGCCATCACTACCCACGCCGCGTGGGTGGCTTCGGAGAAGCCGCTCGACACGGGTCCGGACAGACGTCCGAAGGCAATCGCTCCGAGCACGGCAACGCCCAGTGCGGATCCGACCTGGCGGCTGGTCGAGGCGATTGCCGCGGCGACGCCGGCCTGGCTGCGTGGCATGCCACTGACTGCGGCGTTGGTGATCGGCGCGTTGAGCATGCCGAACCCGAATCCAAACGCCGCGTATGCGGTGCCGAGCAGCCACAGGTTCATCCCTGGTGTCAGATGCACCAGGAGCAGCGACGACGCCGTGATGCCGACGCCCGCCAGCACCATGGGGATCCGTGGTCCGATCGTGCCGACGAGACGGCCGGAGACAGGCGCCATGACGGCGGCAAAGCCAGCCATCGGCAGAGTCATCAAACCTGCGTGCAGCGCGGTGAACCCTCGTACATCCTGAAGGTAGAGCGTGTTCAGGAACAGAAATCCGCCCATCGCAGCGAAGCCCAGCACGGCACTCAGGATCGCGCCGGTGAACGGAATGCTGGTGAAGAACACCGGGCTGAGCAACGGCTCTGCTGAGCGTCGTTCGAACCAGATCAGCGCTGACAGCGACAGGACCGACACAAAGAAGGCACCCAAGACCCGCCAGTCGCCCCAGCCGAGGTCGCGACCCTCGATGATGCCGAACACGAGGGCGACCAGCATGACCATCACCAACGCCTGACCGATCGGGTCGAAGGCGCGCGGACGATCGGCCCGCGATTCCGGCACGTACCGGACCGTGAGAGCCAGGGCGAGCAGGACCACCGGCACGTTGACCAGGAAGATCGCCCGCCAGCCGACGGTCTCCACGAGCACGCCACCAATCAGCGGCCCGAGCGCCAAGCTCAACCCGACAGTGCCGCCCCAGACCCCGATGGCCTGCGCGCGCTCCTTGGCGTCGTGGAAGGTATTGGTGATGATCGACATGGCGACGGGGTTGAGCATCGAGCCACCGACGGCTTGCACCACCCGGGCGGCGATCAAGAGCTCCGAGGTCGGAGCCACCGCACACAGGCCGGAGCCGAGGCCGAAGACGACCAGACCGATGCGGAAGATGCGGCGCCGGCCGACGCGGTCGGCGACCGAGCCCGACAACATCAACAGGCCAGCGATGACGACGGCGTAGGCGTCGATCGTCCATTGCAAGTCGCTGAATGGCGCATGCAGGTCGCGGGCAATCGAGGGCAGGGCGAGATTGAGGCCCGAGACATCAAGGCCGACGATGAACAGGCTCATGCAGCAGGTTGCGAGCACGAAGCGTCGGCCCTTGCGATCGAGCTCATGCGCCTGGACCCCGCGAACCGGTTTCTGAGTGGCCGTCACGATGCATCCCCTTGCATCTTGCGGACGATCGCGGCAAGCGTCGCCACCTCGTCGTCACTGAGCATGTCCAGCGGCGGCGGTGCGGCCTCGGGCAGCTCACGCACCCGCCGGACGGTCGCCCGCCCCTTCTCAGTGGCGCTCACCAGCTTGCGACGACCGTCGGCCGGGTCAACCACGCGGGTGACCAGGCCGTCGGCCAGGAGCTCGCCGACCAACACGGAAGTGGCCGGAGCGTCGATACCGAGCTGCGCGCCGAGCTCGGCCTGCGTCTTCGACTCACTCTCCAGTCGTCGTAGCGCGCGGAAACGGCCGAACGGGATGCCGGTGACCGTCGCGACGGTGTCGCGCCAAGTGCCTTTGTTGTCCATGACCAGCGTGGCCATCGCCATCCATGTCGCGGTGCGGGATGTGGTTGAGCCTGCTGCTTTGCTTGTACTCACACAACTATTGTGACACACCAACTAAATGACAGGGACAGGTCCGGGATCTAGGCCCAGAGTTGGCCGTCGAGGCGGTCGCTGGCCTCGTCGAGGGTGCCTTCGTAGGCGCCGGTGGAGAGGTACTTCCACCCGCCGTCGGCCACCACGAACACGATGTCGGCCGACTCCCCCGCTTTGACGCACTTGGACGCCTGGGCGAGGGCGGCGTGCAGGATCGCACCTGTGGAGATGCCGGCAAAGATGCCTTCGGCGGCGATCAGCTCTCGCACCCGGCGTACGGCATCGTGCGGACCCACCGAGAAGCGCGAGTCGATCAGCGACTCGTCATAGAGCTCGGGCACGAAGCCCTCGTCGAGATTGCGCAAGCCATAGACCAGCTCGCCATAGCGCGGCTCGGCAGCAACGATGCGCACCTCCGGCTTGTGCTCCCGGAAGAAGCGCCCCACTCCCATCAGCGTGCCGGTCGTGCCGAGACCGCCGACGAAATGGGTGACCTCGGGCAGATCGGCCAGGATCTCGGGGCCGGTGCCCACGTAGTGCGCATCGGCATTGGCCGGGTTGCCGTACTGGTAGAGCATGACCCAGTCCGGATGCTCGGCGGCGAGCCGTTTGGCGACGCGCACGGCCTCATTCGAGCCACCGGCCGCCGGTGACGGGATGATCTCGGCGCCCCACATCGTCAGCAGCTGGGTGCGTTCGATCGACGTGTTCTCGGGCATGACGCAGATCAGCTTGTAGCCCCGGAGGCTGGCCACCATCGCCAACGAGATGCCGGTATTGCCGCTGGTCGGCTCAAGGATCGTGGAACCAGGCTCGAGCAGGCCCTCGGCCTCGGCTTTGAGGACCATGCTCAGCGCGGCACGATCTTTGATCGAGCCGGTCGGGTTGTGGTCCTCGAGCTTCGCCCACAGGCGTACGTCCGCGCTCGGCGACAGGGTCGGCAACCCGACCAGCGGGGTACCGCCGACGGAGTCGATCAGTGAGTCGAAGCGCATGCGCTGGGTCTAGCCGCCGGCGACGGCCGGCAGGATGACCACGGTGTCGCCATCGGCAACAGGCGTGGCGAGCCCGCCGGTGAAGCGGATGTCCTCGTCATTGACGTAGATGTTGACGAATCGGCGCACCTCGGCGTTCTCTATCAGGCGCTCCTTGATGCCGACATGATCGGTCTCGAGCTGGTCAATGAGCTCAGCCACCGTGGCGCCACCGCTCTCGACGACGCGTTCGCCGTCGGTGTATGTGCGCAGGATCGTGGGAATGCGGACCTCGATGGCCATCAGTGTTCCTTCTGTTCAGAGTGCTCAGCATCTGTATAAGCCTCAACCACGCGAACTTCTTCCTCGGTGACTTCGCCGTCCACGATCCGGTAGGACCGGAAGTCGACCGGTCCGCCCTGATCGGCACCATCTCGCGTGGAGACCAGCACGTAGTGGGCACCGGGCTCACCGGCGAGGTTGATGTCGGTTCGCGACGGATAGGCCTCGGTCGAGGTGTGCGAGTGATAGACGATCACCGGCTCTTCGTCCCGGTCGTCCATGTCGCGATAGAGCTTGAGCAGATCGCCGGAGTCGAACTCGTAGAACGTCGGCGACATCGCGGCGTTCAGCATCGGGACGAGTCGGGTCGGCAGGTCCGAGCCGATCGCGCCGGCCACGACGCCGCAGGCCTCATCGGGGTGGTCACGCCGGGCATGCGCGATGATCGCGTCATGCGTGACCTGGTCGATCGTCAGCACCAGCGGAGTTTATCGGCAATCACCGCGGTGTCTCAGCGGACGCTCGTTCGCTGAGACACCGGGAAGCAGATCAGGCGACGACCCCGACGGCGAATCGGTTCATTTGTCCTTCTCACGGAGGACGGCGAGGCGATCGCGATACTCCGACTCATCGATCTCGCCGGCGGCGAACCGCTCAGCCAGCCGGGACTGGCCGGCGTACGAACCGCTGTGCCAGCGGCGGCGGCCGAACCGGCCGCACATCGCGATGAGGAAGATGATGAACGCGAGCCAGATGAGTGGGAAGATCGGCCACCAATGGCCCGGTCCGTCCCAGTGGTCGTGATTCGCAAGGACTGTGGTCAACATGATGGTGCTCCTTTGAAGGGTTGTTCTGACCCTTCGAGTCTCGTCAGATCGACGAGCCGGCAAATCGGCTGAGCGGAGTCACTTCGCGTACGCCAGAGGGCGTACCCGGCGGTGGTCAGGACCAGCCGGGGCGTACGAGTCCCGACTCGTAGGCGATCACCACGAGCTGGGCTCGATCACGAGCATGCAGCTTGATCATCGCCCTGCTGACGTGCGTCTTTGCCGTCGCCGGGCTCATGAACAGGCGCGCGCCGATCTCGTCGTTGTTGAGTCCCTCGCCCACCAGTGCGACGACTTCGCGCTCGCGATCGGTCAGCAGCTCGAGCGCCTTCGGATCGGCCGTCCCCCGACTGCGGTCGGCAAACTCCGAGATCAGTCGGCGAGTCACACCCGGCGACAGCAGGGCGTCACCCGCGGCGACAGCACGTATGCCCGCCAGCAGCTCGGCCGGCTCAGTGTCCTTGACGAGGAATCCGCTGGCACCGATGCGCACCGCCTCGAAGACGTACTCATCCAGGTCGAAGGTCGTGAGGATGATGACCCGCACGCCCTCAAGCGCCGGGTTCGCGGTGATCTGCTGGGTCGCCTCGAGGCCATCGACGCTCGGCATCCGGATGTCCATCAGCACCACGTCGGGCACCTGCAGGGTGATGACGTCGATGGCTTCCTGACCGTCCGACGCCTCGGCGACCACCTCGATGTCCTCCTCGGTGTCGATCAGCGCCCGGAATCCGGCCCGCAGCAGAGCCTGATCATCGACCAGCACCACCCGGATCATGACTCCCCCACGGTGTCGCGCACCGGGATCGGCAGGACGGCTCTCACGCGTACGCCCTTCGGACGGGCGCCGCCGACCGTCAAGGTGCCGCCGAGGGCCTCAGCGCGCTCCCGCATGCCGGCGATCCCGGTGCCATCTCCGGTGGTGAGCCCGCGTCCGTCATCCTCCACCGTCACCGTCAGGTCCTGGTCGGCGTAGCCGAGGGTGATGACCGCTCGCGACGCGCCCGAGTGACGTACGACATTCGTGATCGCCTCCTGGATGATTCGCAGGGCCGCGAGTTCCACCGACGACGCCAGCGGTCGCGCCTCGCCCTCGACGGTCTTGGTCACCGCGAGGCCGGCGTGGCCGCTGCGTTCGACCAGATCGTCGAGCGAGGCCAGCGTGCCGGTCGGCTCGCGCGGCGCCGCCTCACCGTCGTCGCGCAGGATGCCGACGAGCGATCGCAGCTCGACAAGCGCTTCCTTGCTGGCGTCCTTGATCGCTTGCAGGGCGGTCTCGGCCTGCTCTGGACGTCGGTCGACGATGTGCAGGGCCACACCGGCCTGCACGTTGATCAGCGAGATGTGGTGCGCGACGACATCGTGCAGCTCACGGGCGATCTGCAACCGCTCCTCGTTGGCTTGCCGACGCCCGGCCTCGGCGCGGGCCCGGCGGAAGGCGGAGATGCGCTCACGCCTGATCCGAATGACCTCGGCGATCGCGAGCACCAGGAGCGACCACGCGACGACTCCGGACAACCAACCCCACGACCATTCATCGGCCGCCAAGGACATAGCGACGACTACCGTGCCGAGCCCAAGCCAGGCGGTCAGGCGATGACCACGTACGACGGTCACCACGGCCGCGATCGCCAATGAGGCGAGCACCGGTCCGTACGCGTAGTCGCGCACCAGGTAGACGACGATCAGTCCGACGACGAGCCATATCACCTGACGTGGCCAGCGGACCACCACTGACAGTGACAACGCGGCGAGCACCACGATCACGACCGCGAGTGCATCGATGTCCCGAACTCCGGTCTGGTGGTTGCTCGCGCCGAATGTGCCCACGACCTGGAAGACGGCCAGCGCGACGGCACCGACGATCGCTCGCCGCCTGACCTGGAACGGGATCACGCTCTCACGGTAGGCGACCCGGCCACCGGTGTCGTCGCACCGCAAGATGACGCCGGCGTACGTCGTGGGGCGTAGGTCGGTCAGTCGTCAGCGGTGAGCCGCGCACGTACGGCATCCACGAACCCGGCGTGACCGGTGACCAGCACGAGGGAATTTTCGGCGCCGTACTCCACGGCAAAGCGGGTGATCAGCTCGAGCGCACCGGGGACGTCATCGAGGACGTACGTGCGATCCTCACCGGGCCAGGCGTCATCCTCGAACTCCACGATCCTGGCGATCGGGACGGCGCGCGCGAAGACGATCTCCTCGATGCCCTCACCGTGGGGGCCATAGGGCAGGTGCCGGGCGACTTCGCTGGCCTCGGTGTCATCGCGATAGCCCACCAACGCGACGGCCTTGGCGTGCGCGCCCTCAAGCACACGCGCCCGCACTCCCGCAGCGTCGGGCAGCGTGTCGAGCGGCTCGAAGGCGTACGTCGGGTCGGCCCCGATGACGTCAGTCCAGGGCGCCAATGAGTGTCTCCTGCACATAGCCGAGCCAGTCGTAGATCTCCGACATCGCCGCGATCGCCTCATCGCCCGACTCGGCGACCAGCATGACGTCCTCTTCGTTCTCGATGCCCAGCCGCACGGCAAGAGACAGTCGGATGTCGGTGAGGCATTTCAGCCAGGACTGGACCGCATCGGGGTTGAGCTCGATCTCGATGTCTTCGGACTCATCCTCGATCGCGGCGCCGAAGGTGAGTCCGCCATCGATCAGCGAGCCGATCAGATCCTCCGCGTAGTGGACCTTGGCCGCGGTCAGCGATCGCTCGGTGAGTCTGCGGAATTCGCTGGAGTCGTCGGCGTCGCTGCGATAGGCGTCGGGCAGCAGCCGCGCCAGGACCGGGTCCTCCGGCGGTGTCGACGGTCCGCCCATCCCGAGCTGTGCCGCGAGCGGATCGGCCTCGGACTCCGACAGACCGTTGCGGTCGCGCAGCAGCTCCACGACCTGCCCGGCGAGGTTGGCGAGGAGGTGAGCCTCCGCGGCGGTGAACGTCGCGGTCATACCTCCGCGGCGCCGCCGTTTGAACGGCTTCATGCATCGGCCCGGTCGAGAGTGGCCCACAGGCCGTACTCATGCATGGCCTGCACGTGACGCTCCATCTTTTCGCGGCTGCCGCTGGCGACGATCGCCCGCCCCTCATGGTGCACCGAGAGCATCAGCTCGTGCGCCTTCTCCTCGGTGTAGCCGAAGTAGTTGCGGAAGACATACGCGACATATGACATCAGGTTGACCGGATCGTTCCAGACGATCGTGACCCACGGATCCTCGAGCTCGACGACGTCATCGACGTCGGACTCGAGAATCTCCACGGGGGTCGGGGTGGTCACGCCCCCATTGTGTCGCAGGAGCATCACCGCACCCAAGGCCGTGGCCGACAACGGTTGCGGGGTGCGCATCGCGGCTAGCCTTGGTCGGTGACCACTGCCGCCGGCACCGCGCTGCTGACCGATCGCTACGAGCTCACGATGCTGCAGGCGACGCTGCGCGATGGCACCGCCCAACGCGCGTCGGTATTCGAGCTCTTCACCCGCAGGCTGTCGGGAGGGCGCCGTTATGGCGTCGTCGCCGGCGTCGGGCGTCTGCTCGACGCGCTGGAGGAATTCCGTTTCGGAGAGGACGAGATCGCCTGGCTGCGAGAGGCCGAGGTCGTCGACGATGACACGATCGACTGGCTGGCGTCCTACCGGTTCAGCGGCTCGATCTGGGGCTACCCCGAGGGTGAGATCTACTTCCCCAGCTCCCCCGTGCTGATCGTCGAGGGCACGTTCGCCGAGTGCGTCATCCTCGAGACGATCTTCCTGTCGATCCTCAATCACGACTCCGCGATCGCCTCCGCGGCTTCCCGGATGATCACGGCGGCCGGTGGGCGACCGTGCATCGAGATGGGTTCGCGCCGCACCCACGAGTGGTCGGCGGTCGCCGCGGCGCGCGCCGCGTACGTCGCCGGATTTGCCGCAACGTCCAATCTGGAGGCAGGCCGCCGCTACGGCATCCCGACGACCGGCACCAGCGCACATTCATTCACGCTTCTGCACGACACCGAGCGCGAGGCGTTCGCGGCACAGGTGCGCGCGCTCGGACCCGGCACGACCCTGCTGGTCGACACCTACGGGATCGCGGAGGCGGTCCAGGTCGCCGTCGACGTCGCCGGTCCTGAGCTGGGCGCCGTACGCCTCGACTCCGGCGACCTGGTGTCGCTGGCACATACGGTTCGTGCGCAGCTCGACGAGCTCGGAGCGACGACCACCAGGATCACCGTCACCAGCGACCTCAACGAGGACTCGATCGCCGCGCTCGCCTCCGCACCGGTTGACGGTTACGGCGTCGGCACCGCGTTGGTCACCGGCTCCGGAGTCCCGACCAGTGGCTTCGTCTACAAGCTCGTGTCGCGTGCGGGTGACGATGGCGCGATGGTGTCTGTGGCGAAGGCCAGCACGGGCAAGATCTCGGTTGGCGGACGCAAGTACGCGTTGCGCCGGCAGACCGCCGGCGGCGTTGCGAAGACCGAAGTCATCGGCATCGGGGGTCCCCCGGCCGGGTCCGGCCGCTCGCTGCTGGTCGAGTTCGTGAAGGACGGCGAGCGCATCCATCACGAGACACTCGACGTCTCGCGCAATCGGCTGAGCAGCGCACTCGCCGAGCTGCCTCCAGCCGCGACCCAGCTCTCGCCGGGTGACCCGGTCATCGACACGGTCTTCGAACCGCTGTCATGACCGCGCCGTCGATCGCCGTCTGAGCGCGCCGATACGCTGCAGAAATGACTGAGAACTTCCTCACCATTCCGGTCGACAGCTCATCTCAAAAGTTCCTGGCCGAAGACGGCCTGCGCTTTGACCTCGTCGATTCGTCCGACCCGGTCGCGTTCATACCGTGGTCGCAGTCGATCACCCGCAACTTCCTGGCGCCGGCCGAGCCGCTCGACAAGATCGAGCGCGTGCGGGCCTACTACGGCGACATGCGCCTCAGCGGGGTCTGGGACGACAGCGCCGCCGACCCCTCGATGCCCGTCGCGACGTTCCGCACCTGGCCGGCCGATCTGACGGTCCCGGGAGCGGGTTCTGTGCTTGCGTGGGCGATCAGCTCGGTCGCCGTGACCGGCAGCCATCGCCGCCGTGGCATCACGCGCGCGATGATGGAGGGCGAGCTTCGCACGGCCTCGGCCCTCGGGATCCCGGTGGCGATGCTGACCGTGTCTGAGTCGACGATCTATGGCCGCTTCGGGTTCGGTCCGTCCGCGATGGCCAGCGAACTCGTCATCGACACCCGTCGGGCCCGCTGGACCGGCCCCACTCCGAGCGGTCGCGTGCAGTACGTCACCCAGGAGCAGCTCCTGGTCGACGGTCATGCGATCGTCGAGCGCGCACGCCTCTCGACTCCGGGTCAGATCCAGTACGACGGCATCCTCTGGGAGCGGCTGCTCGGGGTGATCGGCGGCGAGGAAGGTGTCCGTCCGCTTCGCTTCGCGCGCTATGACGACGCCGACGGCACGCCACAGGGCTTCGCAATCTTCACCCTCAAGGAGAGCGACACCGACTTCACCGAGCACGAGCTCAACGTCCACTACCTCATGGCGGCGACCGACGACTCCTACGCCGGCGTGTGGCGGTTCCTGCTCGAAGCCGATCTCGTCTCCACGGTGAAGGCCGACCTGCGACCTCTCAACGAGCCGGTTCGTTGGATGGTCGCCGACTACCGCAGCGTCCGGACCAGCGACGTCGACCACCTGTGGACCCGCATCCTCGACGTGAAACCTGCGCTGGAGGCACGCACCTACGCGAGTCCAGGTCGCATCGTGCTCGGCGTGTCCGATCCTCTCGGATTCGCCGACGGCACCTGGGCACTCGAGGTTGGCACCGACGGGTCCGCGACGGTCACCGAGGTGGCCGCGCCTGCAGAGGTGTCGATGTCGGTCAGTGAGCTCGGTGCGATCTACCTCGGAGGGGTGCCGGCCACGACGCTGGCGACAGCCGGACGCCTCACCGGTGACGCCGAGCGCCTCGACGAGATGTTCCATTCCACGGTCACTCCGTGGCTCAGCATCTGGTTCTAGACGCTGGTTGGATCGCTCAGAGCAGTTCCTTCGCGAGCAACTCAAGGGTGCGCTCGCGGCCAGGTGCCGTACGCGGATCGGTGCCGCGGCGCTCGGACGCGACCGGGTTGATCATCACCTCGTCGACGCCGAATGTCTCGGCCAGCGCGCAGATCTGCGCTGCAGCGTCGGCCGGCGCGCCAACCACGGCCCTGGCCAGACCCGCCTCGACCAGTTCCTTCTGTTGCGGGTGGAGTTCCTGGGCCTCGGCATCCTCTACGAGGTCGAGGGCGCTCAGCGGCTGGCCCGTACGCAATTTCGCCATGAGCTGGAGATTGGGCAGCATCAGCGCGGCCGCCTCGTCAGACGTGTCCGCCACGACGGCATTGACTGTCAGGAACGTCACGGGCACCGGTGTCAGCTCGCTCGGCTGGAACTCCGCGCGATAGACCGCGAGCGCCTCGGCGGTCCCCTGACCTGAGAAGTGGTGCGCGAAAACATATGGCAGCCCCTTGGCTGCGGCGAGGTGGGCCGAATACATCGACGAACCCAGCAGCCACATCCGTGGCTCGGTGGCCGCCGCCGGCGTCGCCTTGAGGACGTAGTTCTGCCGTGGGATCGCCACGCGTACGCCCTCGGTGCCCATCAGCGCCATCACATCGTCGAGGTACTGCGGGAAATTCTCGATGTCGGTGTCATCGCGGCCGGCCGCACCACGCAGCGCCATCGACGTGACCGGATCGGAGCCCGGCGCACGCCCGATGCCGAGATCGATGCGGTCGGGGTGCGCAGCCTCCAGCAGCGCGAACTGCTCGGCGACGGCGAGCGGAGCGTGGTTGGGCAACATGACCCCGCCGGAACCCAGGCGGATCGACGAGGTCTGCGCCGCGAGGTGCGCGATCAACACCGGCGGAGAGGTCGCGGCAACGGCCGGCATGTTGTGGTGCTCGGCGACCCAGAAGCGGGTGAACCCGAGCCCGTCGGCCACCTGGGCCAGCGAGACGGTCGCGGCCAGTGCGTCACCGGTCGTCTGGTCGGAACGTACGGGCACGAGATCAAGCACGGAAAGTCTCACGTGTGGGTCAACGCAACCCCGGCGCCGATGCTTCCCGCCGCCCTACGCGACCTTGGTGACCGTGCCACTCTGCGAGAACGTCACCGTGTGGTGCACCATCTTCCCCTTGCTCGTCTTGGTGCAGTACGTGAACTTCGTCGCCAGGCGCGAGTGCGGCTGACCGGCCTTGAGGAGCACATCCTTGACGCTGGTGCCCTTCTTCAGACCCTTGACGACCGATTCATCCTTGAGCACCTTCGGATCGCGGCAGGCATCGTTGCTGACGCCCTCGGCGCGCTCCCACATGTCGAGGTACGCCTCAGAGCCACGCGACATGTCATCGACGATGGCGTTGCCGGCCTGCTTGCGCAGATCCTCGATCCAGTCCGGGTACAAGCCGTAGTGCGAGACTCCGTCGACATTGATGTCGTAGACCCGCTTGCCACTGACCTGCTTGTCGATCGTGACGCCGCCGAGACCCTTGAACGGATAGGTGACCTTGTTCGGCGCGTTCGCACCGCGCGGATTGCCCTGCGCGCCGAGACCGTTGATGTCCGCGCCGTAGCCGAAGCCGAAGTAGTAGCGCGGATCTGCCCAGGTCAGGTGCTTCCGCCATTTCTCGACGAAGCCGGAGCTGTCACCTGCATACGGCGTGATCATGCCGCCGAGCTTGTAGATGCGCGGGTACGCGTCGGGGGTCGACCACGAGTGGCTCGACATGACGCCCGGGTACTTGAGCTTTTCGGCCAGATCGAGCGATGCCTTCCGTGCCGCGACGCTCATGTGGTCGGGGTCGAAGATCATCTTCTTCTTGGCCATCTGCTCGATCGTGTGATCGCCGAGGGTCGACAACCCGAGCGCGTTGCAGTGCGGGCCGGAGCTGTAGACCGGGAGCTTGATCGGCAGCGCGAGCGAAGCGATCGCCCCGAACAGCGCGTCCTGCGCAGGCAGCACACCCGGCAGAGTCAGCTGGGTCTTGTCGGAGACCTCAGGATCGGGGTCAGTGCATTTGCGCATGTCCCAGAACGAGCCGGTCTCCAGGAAGTTCGCCGCGTTGATCAGCGGGGCTGCGGTGCCTGTATCGCCCGCTACACCGGCCAATGCGTTGTCGAACTTGTTGACGAGCTCCATCTGGCGAACGCCGAGGTCATAGACGCCCTGGAGCTGGGTGTCGATCGAGCTGTTGGTGCACTTGGGGTGCCCGAGGGTTTCGCCGCAGCCGAACAGCACGCTGGTCTCGATGCCCATCACGACGGCGAGCTTGCCCTGGTTGATGACCTGACGAGCCTGGAACGGATCCGTCACGATGCGGTACCAGCCCTTGCCGGGTCCGCCATTCTGCGCATCGATGTAACGCTCCATCTTGCGCATGTCGGAAGCTTGCAACCGGATCGACGTCATGTCGTCGCACGAGTTGCGCTTGAGTGGGTAGATCTTGCACAGCTGGTCGTTCTCGACGAGCAGGTTGACCAGCACGCGCTGGCCACCTCGCCACGAGCGCTCGAGCCACTTGTAGTAGGTCCCCTCGTGGGTCAGCGAGTCCGGGGCCGGCCAGTCCTTGAATGTCGGCCAACCGACCGTGTCGTGGGGCGCCACGGGGATGCCGCCCTTGAGGAAGTTCTCGACGACTGCGCCACTTCCGGCAGTCAGAGTGTGGTCGGGGCAGTCCTTGAGGGCGTAGATCACGCCGTACGGATGCCACGGACGGCCGCAGTGCACATCGCCGCCGAGGAATTCAAAGGCCATGCCGTGTGTATGACCGTCGAGGTAGCCGCGGACTTCCTGGTAAGGCGTCGCGCCGGCGAACGGGTTGCCGGTCACGTTGACGTCGACCTCGGGCCAGACATCACATCCGGTCGTCAGGCGCAGCGCGAATGGTGACGCGGTGCCGGCGGTCAGCGCACCGGACGGGCCGACGTTCAGCCCAGCATCACCGCTGACCAGCGTAAGGGTGAACGACGATCCGGTCTTGACAGCATTCCACTCGGCGGCGGGGCTCGGCTTGGACGCGGCCGTCGCTGAGGCTCCCTTCGTCTCCGACAGGAAGGTCTTGCCGGCGCCGTACAACAGGTAGCTGCCGAGGTCGGTGGCCTGGAAGTGGAATGGTTCAGCGGCACTGATCGAGCTCGCGGACGCCTGGTATCCCTTGCCGGCCGGGGTGACCCACTTGTGGTTTGCCACGGACTGCAGCGCATAGCAGCCGCCGGCCATCGCGTAGCGATCCTGAGGTTCGTTGGCGCGCGGTGCGACATCGGGGGTCGTGACAAGTGTGGGGTCGGCTTCAGCCCGCTGCGCCGCCACGGTGCTGAGGTTCTCGACCGCCTGGGTGACCGTCGTCGGGTCCTGCGTCTGGGAATCCTGGCCCGCACGAGAGACGGAGTTCTTGGTAGCGGGGTCACTGTCCGAGTGAGGCTTGGACTCATCGATGACCTTGCCTGCGACAACGGTCTTGGGAGTGCCGTGGAACTGCTGCGCCCAGCTCGCGTAGGCCGGGAAGGTCGCCATCGTGACGGCCATCGTGGTGACCGCGATCGAGATCGGCCAGAAGTGGCGATGACGCGTGACCTTGGGCATTCAGGGTCCTCTCAGGTTACTGAAAGGTCACAACGAGACTCAGTTCACAAAGTCACGTGCGTCAGGCCACCGTGGACTCGTCACTCAGCTGCGTTCCCCCACGGACTGCGTCCGCGGGAGGTGCCCCCATTCCGGCCGGGAACGTGCCCAGCTTCTCGACCATGAACCCACCGGGATAGGAGGTGACTCGCTTGAGGTCATTGGCGTGCACGGGCTTGCGTCGCGCCGGCATGAACCGCTCAATACGTCCACGCATCTTGAGGCCACCCCGAGCCAGCCAGATGACTGGGCGCGACGGCTTCTTGAACCGGAACGCCTCGCGCAGCGGGTCGTCCATCAACGCGCGACTGAACGCATCGACCGGACGCCGGAGGATCCGCGGGTAGAACGACACGAGGAGGCTGAGCGTGGCATCGGCGACGGCGCGCGACTTCTCATCGAAGACGAAGTGCGCATCCTCATAGCTGTCGAGCAGCTCCTCGAATCCGGCGAAATCCTTCGGGATGTCCTTGATGCCCATCAACTTGCCGAGGCGTTGGTAGTAGTTCACCGAGGCGGTGAGCTCGTCCGCTGTGGTCCTGCGCCAGCCGTACTCAGCGATCCAACGCACCGGAATGACCACGAAGGTCGCCAGCACATAGCGCATGTCGTCATTGGAGATGTCATAGCTCCCGTGCATCTGGTTCATGCGGCGCACCGCAGCGTGGCCCTTGGGCGACTCCATGCCGTCGACCAGCACCGACTCGAGCACGAGCGCCGTGTCGTCGTGGCGCTTCTGGGTGTCCGTGGTGAACTCTCCGGTGTCGTAGAGCAGCCGGCCGATCGTCGGCACCGCATAGGTCCGGAAGAGCGCGAAGCTCAACGCCTGCTGGATGTCCCAGGGGAACTCGTAGTAGGAGTTGATCTGCATGATCTGCTCGAAGTCGGTCGCCGGGTCGAGCCCGGCGATCTTGCGCTGCCAATGATCACGCTTCATACCGCTGCATCTTATCGTGACAGTAGAACTGTCACAATGCCCTGGACAGGAACTCCACGATGTCATCGAGCGCCTTCTTCGCCACGGGTACGACGCCGGGCAGGCTCAGGAAGCCGTGGATCGCTCCGTCGTACTCGGCATAGCGCACCGGCACTCCGGCCGCGACGAGCGCATCCCGATAGTGCGCGCCATTGTCCTGCAGGGGGTCGTACTCGGCGGTGATGATGAACGCCTTGGGCAGTCCCGCGTGGGAGTCGGCGCGAATCGGCGAGGCCCGGAAGTCCTCGGTGCCGTAGTCATCGCCGAGATAGAGGCGGCCGAAGGCACGCATGCCGGCCGAGGTCAGCACCGGATCGTGGACGTTGTTGACCTCTGAGGGCCATTCGTCATAGATCTCGACGCCGGGATAGATCA
>JAOPXO010000247.1 GCA_025965115.1 Aeromicrobium sp. | reverse complement strand
CGATGGAACTGGTGTCCTACACGCTCATCGACGGGCGGCCGCACCGTACGCCGTTCACCCAAGGCGGCTCGGGCACCGGGATGTTTTTCGACGCCGCGGTCGCGCTGACGCTCGGCAGCCACCCGCTGGCGAAAGAGTTGGCGAGCCTCGGCCTTCCCGACGCCCCGGTCGTCCTCACCACGTGGACGGAGCAGATGCGCGCCACCTTCAGTGAGCCTGAGCCGCTGTAGGGGCACGCTGACTGTCGTGGAATTGCGCGCCCACAACGCGTCGCCGCGACCCTGAGGGCACGCATACAAAGGCCCTTGACCGCCAATTCTGCTGGTCAAGGGCCTTCTTTAGTAGTGGGGACAGGATTTTGAACCTGTGACCTCTGGTAGAGATCGGCAATCCGTGCCCAATCCGTGCCCGTGTGTCAACGGGTCGTTCTCTTCTCGACGCCAGTTGATTCGGTCGCTCGAGCCATTCCTCCCGGCGGTTACGTCACGATATCTGTCTTATGGAATGACGTGGTTCTCCGTGATGGAGACAGATCCTTCGCACCTCCAAGACCTCTTGAGGATTGCTGCCTGACATCGCCGGCTGAGTGGACGAAGGGGTTTCTCATCGAAGGTCTCGGGGTTGGGTGCCGCCGCGAGAGCCTCGCGCACCCATACGTCGAAAGCTCCAGGCGACTTGACAGGTTGCGCGGCCACTGCCACGATCCAGAAGTGCGCCAGACGTACATATGTGCGTACTGTGGCACTTCGTCTTTCTGATCCAGGGGGTCCAGTGTCCAGCGAGTTCATCACGCTCCTGACCGAACAAACCGATGTATATGACCTGGGTCGTCCCATGTTCATCGGGATGCCCCAGCTTCCAGACCATCCGCCATTCAGGATGACGTTGGGGCGTCGGCACGGCGACCTCGTTCGAGGCGACGGGTCGTCGGGGGCCAATGAGCTGATCATCACCGGCGGCCACGTCGGTACGCACATCGATGCGCTCTCACACATCTCGTTCGACGGTCTCCTTCATGGCGGCATCGACGCTCGAGCGGCCGAGGCCGGTGGCGCATTCACCGAGCTCGGAGCCGAGACGATCGGTACCTGGGTGTGTCGCGGCGTTCTCCTGGACGTTGCGCGCGCGGCCGGTCGCGATCGACTCGACGCAGGCCAGGAGGTCACCGCAGACCTTCTCGATCACGCCCTGAGCAGTGCCGGAGTCGAGCTGCGCGACCGTGACGTCATCCTGATCCACACCGGCTGGGGCTCCCTCTTTGCCGACCGGGACACGTTCGTGAGCGAGGACCGAGGCACACCCGGACCGGGTCAGGAGGGCGCGGATTGGCTGGCGGCAAAGAATCCGCGAGCCGTCGGCTCAGACACCATCGCATTCGAACGCATCGTTCCGGAAGGCCTCCACGCCGGACTGCCTGCCCACCGGACGCTGATTGTCGACCACGGCATCCACATCATCGAGCTGCTCAACCTCAGTCAGCTCGCCGCGGCGAGCGTGTCCGAGTTCGTCTTCGTACTCGCTCCCCTGTCGATCGTCGGTGCCACCGGTGCACCGGTGAGGCCTCTCGCAGTGGTCGACCGACCATCCACCAGCTAACCCGCCGAACACCACCACAACAACGAGGAGCGCACATGCCTGCGGAGACAAGAGACCTGACCGGAACCGTCGTGGCGGTGACCGGAGCATCTGCCGGCATCGGTGAGGCGACCGTACGTCTGCTCGTCGAGGCGGGTGCGAAGGTTGCCGCTGGCGCGCGGAGGGTCGAGCGACTCGAGGGCCTGGTCGAGGAGCTGGGAGCCGACAATGTGCTGCCAGTCGAGATGGACGTACGACGCCCCCCCGACAACGATGCCCTGATCCAGGGGGCAATCGCGAAGTTCGGTCGGCTCGACTCGGTGGTCGCCAATGCCGGCCTTGGCAGTTACGGCGGCCTCATGGACCATACAGACGAAGCCATCACCGAGATGGTGGAGACCAACTACCTGGGCACGATCTGGACTGCTCGGGCGGCCGTGCCCTCCATGCTCAAGGCCGGCGGAGGAGACATCGTCATCGTCAGCTCGGTCGCGGGGCTTCGCGGACTGGGCATCGAGGCCGTATATGCCGGTACGAAACACGCCCAGATGGGCCTGGCCGGTGGTATGGATCGTGAGCTGTCCGAGAAAGGTATCCGCGTGTCGGCAATCTGCCCCGCGGCCGTCGACACCGAGTTCGCGATCGGCACCGGACGGACCGAGGGTGACGCGTGGCTCGACGCGGTGCTCCGCGCTGACGACGTGGCGTTCTCCATCGTGACCACCCTCCAGCAGCCTCGGCGCCTCCGCACGACCATCTGGTCCATGTGGAGCATGTCTCAGCAAAGCTGAGTCCGCTCAGTCCTGTCCGGACCGTGCGATCGCCCGCATGATGACGTGCCAAGCCTCCGCGCCCGCATCGACCGTGCCCTCCGCCCTCTCGCCGACCCAAGCGGCACGGCCGTGGATAGGTGTCATCGCCGCCGTGCTCAGTGCACCCACCCTGGCTCCCCACGCTGCCTCGCGCAGGGCAGCTCTGATGTCGTGGTCTGCGTTTTTGGCGGCATCCCTCGACCCAACGATGGCGTCGAGCATGGTGCGCTGGCCCGGTTCGGCATGCCCCCGACGGGAGACCGAGGCGGCGATGTCGGTCAGCGCCTGTACGACATCGGCGGCGGACCAAGTCTGGTCGACCGGCGCGGATTTGCCGGCATCCCGGAACGCCATGCCAACCAGGGTGCCGAAGGTCGACGGGGCCTTGGTGCTCAGGAGCGTGCCGACCTGCACGAAGGTCTCTGCCGGGGTGCCGATCGCACCATCCATGAGAGCGGTCCGCACGTGGCCGAAGCCGAGGTTGAGGGACTCTCCTAGGTCACCGTCTCCCGCGATCGCATCGAGGGCCGAGAGCGCCTCATGCTCGGACTCCACCTCGTCGCAGACGGCAAGGAATGCCCGCCGCCAGTCATCGCCAGACATCTTCGCTGTGGCGCTCATTTCACCAGCCTGGCGTGGATGCTTGTCGCGAGGTGGCGGTCTATGTCCTCGTCGAGCGCAAGGAGCGAGATCGATGCACCGGCCATCTCGAGGGACGTCGCATACTCGCCGACCAGCGCATGACGTACGGCAATGCCTGCGCCGGAGAGCAGCTGATGCGCGCGCCGATAGATGATGTAGAGCTCCTCTGGCGGAGTCGAGCCAAGCCCGTTGACCAAGACAGCGACCCCGTGCTCGACCTGTTCTGGCAGCTCGTTCAGGAGCGTCTCCATCAACTCATCGACGATCGCATCGATGCCGTACAGCTTGATCCGGCGTCGACCCGGTTCTCCGTGAATGCCGGTTCCGATCTCTATCTCGTCTTCGGCCAGCTCGAAGTTGGGCGTGCCGACGGTGGGCAGCACCGGCCCGCTCAGGGCAACACCTGCACTGACCGTGCGGTCGAGGGCGCGAGCCGTGACTTCAGCGACCTTTTCGAGTGTCGCACCTGATCTGGCCGCCGATGCAGCAACCGCATACCCGAAGAAGATGCCAGCGATCCCGCGCCGCCGATCGGGCGACTCCGCGGAGAGGACGTCGTCGGCGCCACGGACCGAGACGACGGTGATCCCCGCCTCCTCCGCCAGCTCAGCCGCCATGTCGAAGTTGATCCGGTCCCCGCCATAGTTTCCATACAGATAGAGGACGCCCTGACCACGGTCGATCGCCTCCGTCACGGCCAGCACCACATCGGCGCCTGGTGAAGCGAACATGTTGCCGACCGCACAGCCGTCGGCCAGTCCTTGTGCGACGTACCCCAGGAACAGCGGCAGGTGACCTGATCCGCCACCCGTCGCGACCACAACTCGCGGCGACTCCAGTGCGTCGACACCCACGATGGCACGTGGAGACCCGACGACTCGGCGCAGCCGATCCGGATGTGCCAGCAGGACACCCTCGAGAGCTTCATCGGCGAAGTCGGCAGGATCGTTCAGGAACTTGCGCATGCTGGGGGCCTCTCGGGCGTATCGACATTCCTGCGCACAATACCCCACTTGCGCACACAAGTTCTTATCACGAACACAGTGATAGCGTGGCCACGACACCCAAGGAGAACTTCTATGACAGCCGCCTTCCTCGTCGATGGGGTACGTACACCATTCGGGAAGTACGGTGGCGCTCTCGCACAGATGCGCCCCGACGACCTGGCCGCCCACGTCATCACTTCCCTCATCGACCGTCACCCTGGCATCGATCCCGCCACGATCGACGATGTGGTCTTCGGAAACACCAACGGCGCCGGCGAGGAGAATCGCAACGTCGCGCGCATGGCGCTCCTGTTGGCCGGGCTTCCAACCTCAGTGCCGGGCACAACCGTCAACCGACTCTGTGGATCGGGGCTCCAGGCGTGCATCGACGCATCGCGGGCGATCCGTGTAGGCGAGGCGGACATCGTCATTGCTGGCGGAGTGGAGTCAATGACGCGCGCACCGTGGGTTGTCCAGAAACCGAGCCGTGGGTTCCCGTCGGGGAGTCAGACGATGGCGTCGACCACGTTGGGGTGGCGGCTGGTCAACCCACGGATGCCTGAGCAATGGACGGTCGCTCTCGGGGAGAGCACCGAGATCCTGGTCGAGAAGTATGGGGTGAGCCGCGAGGAGCAGGATGAGTTCGCCGAGGCAAGCCACCGTCGCGCGACTGAGGCCTGGGCCCAGGGGATCCACTCCGACGGCATCACGCTGGTCCCGAACACAGATCTGACCACGGACGAGTCGATCCGGCCCACCACGTCGCTTGAAGGCCTCGCTGCCCTGAAGCCGGCATTCCGCGAGGGTGGCAGCGTCACCGCTGGCAACTCCTCCCCGCTCAACGATGGCGCAGCAGCGGCATTCGTCACCTCCGAGGCCGTGACCCAACGGATCGGGGTCGAGCCGTTGGCGCGCATGGTCTCCTCGGCCGTGGTCGGTGTCGATCCGGACATCTTCGGCATCGGACCGGTTGACGCGTGCAATCTCGCCCTACGACGAGCCGGAGTCGGTTGGGACGCGATCAAGGTGGTGGAGATCAACGAGGCATTCGCGGGGCAGACGCTGGCATGCCTCCGCGCGCTTCCCGACCTCGACCCGACGATCGTGAACCCACACGGCGGTGCTATCGCGATCGGTCACCCGCTCGGAGCGTCGGGGACACGCATCATCCTCGACCTGGCTCGGGAGCTCCGGCGTCGCGGAGGCGGCTTCGGAGTTGCGTCGATGTGCATCGGGGTCGGCCAGGGCATCGCCGTCGTGATCGAGGTCTGAGGTCGACGCCCGCATACGGACTTCCGACGATCAGTGGGCGGAGCGGAGGTCGCGTTCGATACTGTCGACCGCTGCTCGCAGCGGCGGAAGGAGGTTGCGACGAATCTCCGCCACCGAGGCCCGGCTCGAGTGGGTCGACACATTGGCCGCCGCGACGACCTTCGACGTGTGATCGCGGATCGGCACGGCCACCGACCGCAGCCCGACCTCGAGCTCCTGATCGACAATGGACCAGCCCTGCTTCCTGACGGTGGTGAGGTCGGCGCGCAGCTGCTTCTCATTGGCGACAGTCCGCGGCGTCAGGTGCGAGAACTCCATCGTCTCCAGAAGTGTGTCCAGCTCGGCGTCGTCGAGACCGGCGAGCAGAACTCGACCCATGGACGTGGCATAGGCGGGGAACCTGGTCCCCACGCTGATCGAGACACTCATGATGCGCGACGTGGGTATGCGGGCGACGTAGACCACCTCATCGCCATCGAGCACCGACACCGACGACGACTCATGCACCTGCGAGGTCAGATGTTCCAGATGCGGCGCAGCCACCTCGGTGATCGGTAGACCGGACAGGAACTTGTAGCCCAGCTCGAGCACGCGAGGCGTGAGCGAGAAGAGTCGCCCGTCGGACCGGGCATAGCCGAGGTCGACCAGGGTCAGCAGGAATCGCCGTGCGGCAGCGCGGGTCAGACCCGTGTCCCGGGCAACCTCGCTGAGCGTCAGTGAAGGAGTTTCGGCGCCGAACGCCTTGATGACAGCGAATCCGCGTTCAAGGGACTGGACGAAATGCGTCTTGCGGGGCTCTTTCTCCATCCCGGCTCAATCCTTCCCTTACTGGTCGGCCACCCCTGTGCACAGGGTGGGTGACGACGCTAGCAGTTGTTTCTGCTCGCAGTGCGCACACTTAGCCGAAGTCTGCACTTCGGGCCAGATCGTCCCATCTCGCCCATTCGTCGAGCCGTCGTTGATACGTGCGCGGAGCCAGATCGGCCGCGTTGCCACCCAGGAGGAGGCGCAGTGGCGGGTCATCGCTCTCAAGGACGGTGAGCAGTGCCTGTCCAGCAAGTCGCGGATCGCCCGGTTGAGTGAAGGCGAACTCTCCTGACAGGGCGTCTCGGCGGCTCGCGAGCACGCGGTCGTACTGAGTCATCCTGGGAGATCGACGCAAGCTGGTGCCATTCCAGTCAGATCGAAACGGACCGGGCTCGACGATGGTGACCTTGATTCCGAACTGCGCGACTTCGAGCGCCAGGCTCTCGCTCATGCCTTCGACGGCCCACTTGCTGGCGTGATACATGCTCGTGTTGGGAAGCGCGATGACACCCCCAACACTCGAGATCTGAAAGATGTGCCCGCCTCCCACGTCCCGCATGTGGGGCAGGACCGCGCGGGTGCACCAGAGGACGCCGTAGAAGTTGACCGCGAACTGATCGCGGATATCGCTCTCGAGCACCTCCTCGACCGCGCCGGTGAGGCCGTATCCCGCATTGTTGACCAAGACGTCGATCCGGCCACGACGCCCCACGGCGTCGTCGACGGCGGCCTTGACCGCAGCTTCATCGGTGATGTCCACCACGACCGGTGTGACCCGCGAGCCATACTCCGCGACCAGGCCGGCCAGGGCGTCGGCCGACCTCGCTGTCGCGATCACGTCGTCCCCCGCTTCAAGGGCCGTTCGAGCAAATGAACGGCCGAGCCCGCGTCCCGCACCGGTGATCATCCACACTCTCGTGCTGGTTTCGCTCACGTGGAACTCCTTGTCTGGCAAGAGAGGATTCAAGGCAAATGTGCGGCCAACGAACGTCGATGCGCAGACCGAACTCTGAATCGATCATCAGTATCGGTCCGAAAATGAATCCTCGTCAACCTCTTGACGACCGATTCGTCAGGTGTAGTGTCAGATGCGCATAGCAACCGGGTGTGCGTTATGTGAACATTAGATGAAGAATCCCTCGGCACAATCAGTGGGTTTCAACTCAAATACTTCGTAGTTCAAAACGATAGAAAGTGGGCCCCGATGTCGATTCACCTCAAGGAAGACTCACAGCGACTGAAGAAACGAGGAAGCCTCGCCCTCGTCGCAGCGGTCGTCGTCGTGATGACAGCCGCCTGTGGTTCATCCAGCTCCGATGCTGGCGGAAGCTCGTCCTCGGGCACCGACGCTTCAGTGATCTCGGCAGCAGATGCCTTGATTCAGAAGCACCTGGCCATTCCGACCAAGATCCTGCAGACGGAGAAGATCACGCCCAAGCCCGGCGTCCTCTACTACAACATCTCCTGCAACCTGGCCATCGTCGGCTGTGGTGAGATCTCTAAGTCGATCGGCACAGCCGTCAAGGGCATCGGTGGCGAGTTCAAGCGCTGCAACGCTGGCGCCACGCCGAGCAAGGCCGCAGGATGCTTCACCAACGCGGTCAACGCCAAGGCAGACGTCATCGTCAACAACGACGTTCCGCTGGCCGGATCAGGCAATGGATACGCGCAGGCAACTGCAGCGAAGATCCCGATCATCGGCGCCTTCACCGGCGACCCACTCCCGACCACCAACGAACCGACCCAGGCCGCTGCCGACGCCCCCCGAGTTGAAGCTCAGCTCCTGGCCGACTACGTCATCAGCAAGAGCAAGGGCAAGGCCAACGTGCTCTACCTCGGCGAGTCTCAGGACGGCTCGGGTGCAGTACGAGGAAGGTCGTTCGCCTCTGAGATGAAGAAGTGTCACGGTTGCTCGGTCAAGACGATCGAGCTCGACCAGAACACGCAAGAGACCAGCGCTCCCCCGCAGATCACGGCGGCGCTGAACTCCAACCCGAAGCTCAACTGGGTGATTGGCAATGCAGACGGCGCAGCAGCCATCGCGGTGACATCGATCAGCAAGCTCGGCCTCGGTTCGAAGATCCAGGTCGGTGGCATGGACGCCAACCCGCAGAACATCCAGTACCTCAAGGATGGCAAGCAGGCTGTCGACGTCACCGTCGGTCAGGGTGAAGTCGCGTGGGCTGCGGTGTACGCCGCAGCACGTGTCGCCTCAGGTCTCTCCGTGGACCAGGCAACCCCGACCAACATCTGGCTGATCGACAAGTCAAATGTGGATCAGGTGCCTGCCAGTGGCGTCTTCTTCGGGCCCCAGGGCTACGAGAAGCAGTTCCTGTCGCTGATGGGCAAATAGGGCATGTCGATTGCGTATCGAGTCTCGATCGATGCGCCGTCGCTCCCACGTGGTGACTGTCCATTCGGACCGTCACCACGTCGGGGAGTGACGTCGTGCTGACCATCGAGGGTGTCTCCAAGAGCTTCTTCGGCGTGCGCGTGCTCAGCGACTTCGCCGTCACGGTCCCCGATGGTCACGTGCACGCACTCCTCGGCCACAACGGGTCCGGCAAGTCAACGCTGATCAAGATCCTCTCGGGCTACTACGAGCCCGACAACGACTCGGGGTCGATCCGGGTGAATGACCGGACCGTCAGCTTTGGCGACCCGACGAGCAGCTCTGCTGCCGGCATTCGCGTCGTCCACCAGGGCCTCGGCCTCATCCCCACTCTCACCGTCAGCGAGAACCTCCGCCTCGGAACCGGCGAGTACGCCACCAACCGCTACGGCCGTATCCGCTGGCGCGAGGAACGGCGTCGCGCGCGCACTCAGCTAGAGGAGGTCGGTCTCGCCGACATCTCCCCCGACGCCTACCTCGGAGATCTGACGGCCGTCGAGCAGACCGGTGTCGCGATCGCCCGGGCGCTGCAAGGAGATGTGCGTTGCCTGATCCTCGATGAGCCCACGTCAGCCCTCCCCAACTCCGAGGTCGCCCGATTGATGGCCATCATCGATCGACTCCGAGCTCGTGGGGTCTCGGTTCTTTACGTGACCCACCGCCTAGACGAAGTGGCCCAGGTGGCGCAGAGCGTCACAGTTCTGCGGGACGGCGAGATTGTTGGCAACGGCCCGGTCTCGGACTATACGCAACGGCGACTCATCGACCTGATTGCGAACTCGACACTCTCCGAACAGGGAAGCCTGCGTCAGCGCGAGGCACGTGTCGAATCTGCAGAGATCGCCGCCGAGTCATCCGGAGGCGGCGTGGCCGTGGCGGTCGCGACCGATGCGCCAGCACTGAGCCTGATCTCTGTCACCACCGACAACCTTGACGAGTGCTCGTTCAGCGTCAGCGCTGGCGAGGTGGTTGGCGTTGCCAGCCTGGTCGGTGCAGGCGTGCAGGACATTCCCCGCGTGCTCCGTGGCGACCTGACATATGCCGGCGAGATCGCTCTCAAGGACCGCCCCGTCTCCTTCTCGGCACCGCACCAGGCACAACGAGCTGGCGTGCTGGTCGTGGCGTCGAGCGTCAACGAGAAGATCCTGGCCGAGCTGAGTGTTCAGGAGAACCTGACCCTCGGTCTGTCACGGAAGTTCCAGAGGCTGGGTCGCGTTCGGAGAAGCGCGGAGCGTTCGTTTGCCCGCGAGCTCATCGACCGCCGCGGGATCCGCGTGCCGAATCTGGACGCACCGGCCAAACTGCTCAGCGGCGGGAACAAGCAGAAGCTCGTCATGGCGCGAGCCCTTGAGCTGGAGCCCCAGGTCCTGATAGTCGACGAGCCCACCAACGGTGTCGACGTAGCCGGCAAACGGGAGATTCTCGAGGTGCTTCTGAGCGCGGCCAGCTCAGGTACTGCAGTGCTGATCTGCAGCTCCGAGCTCGAAGACCTGGTCGATTGCTGTTCACGAGTCATTGTGCTGAACGGCGGGCGAGTGCGCTCGGAATTCACCGGAACCAACATCACTCGCGAAAACATCCTGAAGGAGATGCACAACAATGAAGTCTGACACCGAGCTGGACGTTGCGACGGAGGCCGCAGTACCTGAGCCAGCAGGTACGCGCCGACTGTTGCGCGACTATGCCAACCTCCGCACCGGAGCGCCACTACTGGAGCGGTACGCCGGAGTCATCCTGCTTGTGGTTCTGATCGTGACATTTTCGTTGCTGACGCCGGACTTCCTTACGTATCGCAACCTGCTTGGCATCGCCCAGAACCAGGCGATCCAGGCAATCCTCAGCCTGGGGCTCTTGTTTCCCTTGGCATGCGGCGTCTTCGATGTTTCGGTGGCGGGGGTCATGACGCTCGCGATCGTCGCGGTGACATGGCTATTTCAGAGCACCAACGGCGGAATGCCGATCTGGGCCGCCGTCATCATTGTTCTGGTCGTGGTCGCGGTGGCAGGGCTGGTGAACGCCGTGCTGATCGTCCGTATCGGCATAGATCCCTTCATCGCCACGATCGGAACCGGCTCGATCTTCGAGGGATTCTCGCAAATGATCGGCAATGGTTCGACTATCACGTTTCACATCCCAGCGGCCTTCACACGCTTCGGGATCGCCAAGCTCGGTGGCGTACCAGTGGACATCTTGATCGTCCTCGTCCTGGCAGTTGGGGTCTGGTACGTCCTTTCCCAGATGCCGGTCGGCCGGTCGATCTACGCCACGGGTGCTGCACGGGACGCGGCCCGACTGTCGGGCATCCGCACCGGGCGAGTGCTGACCGGCGCGTATGTCGCCTCGGCATTGGGCGCGGGGGTCGCCGGCATTCTGTTCGCCGCAGAACAGGGAGCCGGCCCCCCCGGTGTCGGCCAGTCATTCCTCCTACCGGCCTACGCCACCGTGTTCCTCGGAGCCACCATCATCCGGCCTGGTCGGTTCAATGTTGGCGGCCTGATCGTCGCCATCCTGATCATCTCGGTGGGGATCAACGGGATCGAACTCCTCGGTGGGCCGTTCTGGGTGGAGAACCTGTTCGAGGGTGTCGCGCTCATCGGAGCCGTCGCCGTGACCCGCATCCGAGCCAATCAGAGCTAATCGCCGCTTCCCCATCTGAAAGGAACGTCCATGGATGACTATGAATCCATCCGGCAGCTGACTGCCCGCTACAACCATGCGTCAGACAACGAGGACTGGGACACCTGGCTGCATTGCTTCACCGAGACCGGCTCGTTCCGCCGTTCCAACGACTCTCGATCCTTCGAGGGCTGGGCCGAGCTGCGCGACCTTCCCGGCCGGATTCCGGTCTCGGCTCGTCACATCACCACGGACTTCGTCATCACCGTCGACGGCGAGAAGGCACACCAGAGGTGCTATCTGCTGTTCCTCGATCGAGAGGCCGACTTCCGCGTCGCGATGTTCGGCGTCTACGAGGACGACCTGGTCAAGGCCGACGGCCAGTGGCTGTTCCAGACCCGACTCCTGAAAGTCGATGTAGGAAGCGGTGGCGACCCCGACTGGGCTCGCCCCGACGAACCCGAAACCTCTACCGAGAGCAGCACATCATGACCACGCTCGTCGACCAGATCTCCTCGTTCATCACCGACCTGAAGTGGGCAGAAGTGCCCTCGGAGATGCAGTTGCACGCGCGCAATCGCCTCCTCGATGCGATTAGCACTGCAGTCGCATCTCGCGATGTCGCAACAACCAAGGCACTGATCAGTGCGGGCGAGGCACTCGGGCAGGACGGCCCCTGCACGGTGCTGCCGACCGGACGCACCGCAAGCGCGTCGGACGCTGCGCTCGTCAACGGCACGGCTGTCCACGCGATCCTGTTCGAGGACATCCACCTCGGAAGTGCCGACCACCCTGGGGCCGTCATCGTGCCGGCGGCCTTGGCGGCGGCCGAGGCCTCCGCTGCGCTTGTCGGGCGAGAAGCAAACATGGAGGACCTGCTCTCGGGGATCCTCGTGGGATACGAGGTCCACCTCCGGCTCGGAGGCATCGCCGCAAAGGGCATCCAGCATCGCAAGCTCCGTACGACGTCCATGTTCGGAACGATCGGCGCAGCGGCTGCCGTGTCACGCGTGCTGCGGTTGCCTCACGACCAGGTCGTCAGCACCATAGCGATGGGCGCGAACATGTCCTTCGGATTCCTCGAAGGATTTGCCCACGGCACGATGGAGCCGTATGTCCAGGCTGGCATCGCCGCACGTCAAGGCGTGCTCGCCGCCCACCTTGGGCGGGCCGGCGTGCTCACCGGATCGACCGTGTTTGAAGGCAGCGCCGGATTCCTGCAGGGCTTTGCCGACATCGAGCCGGGCTCCGCGACATTCCCGGACAACTGGCGCATCAAAGAGGTGTCCTGCAAGCCCTATCCGATCAGTGGCGGCAAGATCGGCGTCACTGACAGTTCGATCGCCATCAGTCAGAAGGGAATCGACCCTTCATTGATCGAGTCGGTCGTTGTCAAGCTGATCCCCGGTATCAAAGAGTTCCCGGGAGCAGACAAGCCCGGCCCGTTCACCACGATCAATGAGGCACAGGACAGCACGCAGTTCTGTGTCGCAGCAGGTCTGCTCGGTCGAGACATGACGTCGTTGTCGACCATCCTCGATGAGTTCGCCGATCCCGATGTCGAGGCCTTGTCGCACAAGATCACGCTGATCAGCGATCCCGGTCGGACCCTGGCGTATGTCGAGGTGACCCTGACCGACGGAACCGTGGAATCCGCCGAGGTCGACTGGTCCAAGGAGCAGATTCCCACCGTCGAGAAGATGGCGCAGAAGCTGCGGCACCTCACAGTCGGATACTGGGCGCCCGAAGTGGCCGAGTCAATCATCGACATCGCGGCCGGTCCAACGGACGTGCCGGTCCACGAGCTGACGCGCGTGCTCCGGACGTGACACCCCCACAGAGATGGCATCCATCGGGCACAGCATCAGCACGGAGGTCCCGTAGATGGTGCTGATCGCTGACGATGCTGACGCTGCCGTGAATGGCATCGAGGACGGCTCCACCGTGCTGATCGGTGGGTTCGGCCGCGCGGGCCTGCCCTGGGACCTCATCGATGCGCTCGGGCGACTTGGTGCCCGGGACCTCACGATCGTCAACAACAACGCTGGCAACGGGGCGACGGGCCTTGCAGCGCTGCTGCACGCTGGTCTCGTCCGCAAGGTCATCTGTTCCTATCCACGCCAGGTGGACTCGTACGTATTCGAGGATCTCTATCGCGCCGGCGAGATCGAGCTCGAGGTAGTCCCGCAGGGCACGCTCGCCGAGCGCCTGAGAGCGGCCGGGGCCGGGATCGGAGGCTTCTACACACCGACCGGTGTCGGAACGACCCTTGCCGAGGGCAAGGAGAGTCGTTCGATCGACGGCCGTGAGTTCATACTCGAATATCCCTTGCACGGAGACGTCGCCCTGATCGGCGCCCATGTCGGTGACTCCGCCGGCAATCTCGTCTATCGCAAGACGGCCCGCAATTTTGGTCCGATCATGGCCGCCGCCGCTGCACTCACAATCGCCCAGGTGGTCAACATTGTCGCTCCCGGCGATCTCGATCCAGAAGCTGTCGTAACCCCAGGAATCTACGTCGACCGGCTCGTCGTTGCCGGCCCTGCCCCAGCGGTGGAGGAATTGTGACCACGACGACGACCGAGACAGTCGAGAACCTTAACCGTGGCCCGATTGACCGCGTGGAGATGGCTCGTCTCGCGGCGCACGACATCCTGCCAGGCTCATTCGTCAATCTCGGTATCGGCCTGCCAACGCTGGTCGCCGATCACCTGACTCCTGGGAGCGGGATCGTGCTCCACACCGAGAACGGCCTGCTCGGCATGGGGCCGGTGGCGCGTGGCGACCAGATCGACCCAGACCTGATCAATGCGGGCAAGATCCCCGTCACCGAGCTGCCTGGAGCTGCCTACCTCCACCAGGCCGACTCCTTCGCCGTGATCCGGGGTGGACATCTCGACGTCTGCATCCTGGGGGCATTCCAGGTGTCTGAGCGCGGCGATCTGGCCAACTGGCACACCGGAGCTGTCGATGCGATCCCGGCGGTCGGAGGCGCAATGGATCTTGCGGCCGGCGCGAAGTCTGTGCACGTCATGATGACGTTGTTCCACGATGACAACACTCCCAAGCTCGTACCCACCTGCACATATCCCTTGACCGGCCGAGGATGCGTCAGTCGGGTCTACACCGATCACGGCACGTTTCAGGTTGGTCCAAACGGCGTAACTGCTCTCGAGACATTCGGGTCGACCGTCGAGGAACTTTCGGAGCGGGTCGGAATCAATATTGTGCGACTCTCCAATTCTGTATAACTAGCGCAAGCGTGCGACTCTCAGCGAGCAATCAGACAACCTGAAACAACCTTTGCTCATAGGCCCGAATTGGAAACACCGATCCGTATGACCGCAGTTCAGAGCCGCGTTTGAGCCACCCTTACTTCGGAGTACTTCAGGCCTGTGTGAACCGCCTCGCACCCTGCGAAGTCATTTGGCCTAGGTCAACTTCGGGTCCGCTCTGTGCCGTGGACGGACAGATTTGAACCCTTGACCAGGCGTCATAGTGGCTATGCGGCGCTGACTGCCTGCAATTGCAGAAGTTGTTCAGCTCCACAAGGTGATTCAGGTTCTACTGCGCGCCCAATCCGTGCCCTGTGCAAAGACGAAGAACCGGGATCCCAGTTTGCACTGGAATCCCGGTTCTTTGGTAGCGGGGACAGGATTTGAACCTGTGACCTCTGGGTTATGAGCCCAGCGAGCTACCGAGCTGCTCCACCCCGCGTCGCTCTCGCTACTTTACGGGGCGGCGACCCGCGGATCAAATCCGGGGTCGCCTGCCGCGAAAGCTACTTCTTCGAGGCGTCGACCAGCTTCTGCGCAGCCTGGATGGAATCGGCCATCTGGTTGATGCGCTTCTGGTACGTCGACAGGTCGCCCTTCTTGAGAGCGGTCTGTGCCTCGTTGTAGTAGTTGGTCGCATCCTGGAGCAGTTGCGCAGCCGTCTTGGAAGACCCGGGTTTGGTCGGGGTCGTCGGGGTCGTGTCATCCGGCACGGTGCCCTCCTTCAGACCCAGCGCGACGCGCAGCGCCTCGTCGAGGGTCTGCCCGAAGCCCACGTCCTTGCCGAACGAGGCGATGACGAACTGCAGGACCGGATAGGAACCCTCGATCGCACTGCGCTGGATGTAGACCGGTTGGACATACAGCAGCCCGTTGCCGACCGGCAGGGTCAGCAGGTTGCCGTACAAGATCGTCGCGGTCTTGGACTGCTGGTACTGCAGCAAGGCCTGCGACACTCCCTTGTCGGTCTGGAATGCGTTGGCGATCTGGCTCGGACCCTGGATCTGGGTGTCACTCGGCAGCTGCAGGATCTGCATCTTGCCGTAGTTGGCCGTGTCCGTCGCCTCGGAGTTGACCGACACGAACGCCGCGAGGTTCTGCCGACTGTTGGGCAGGTAGACGCTGGTGACCGAGAACTTCGGTGTGTCCTCGCCCGGGCGTGCAGTCGAGAGGTAGTAGGGCGGCTGCAAGGCATTGGAGTTGCCGGCCGCGGCCGGGTCCTCGGGCACCTTCCAGCGCTCGCCGTCCTCGTAGAACGTCTGGGCGTCGGTCACGTGATAGCGCTGGAGCACATCGCGCTGCACCTTGAACAGGTCGACGGGGTAGCGCAGGTGCTCGAGCAGTGCCGGGGTGATGGCCGTCTTGGGCTTGACGACACCGGGGAAGATCTTCATCCAGGTCTTGAGGACCGGGTCCTTGGTGTCCCACTGGTAGAGCTTGACCGTGCCGTCATAGGCGTCGACAACAGCCTTGACCGAGTTGCGCATGTAGTTGACCTGGTCGGTCGGCAGCGCTTCCTGCGAGTTGGTGCTGGTCAGCGTGTCGGCCGTCGCGGTACGCAGCGAACGGTGCTCGGAGTAGGGATAGGAATTGCTGGTCGTGTAGGCGTCGACGATCCAAACGACCCGACCCTTGACCACGGCCGGATAGGGATCGCCGTCGACTGTCAGCCACGGCGCGACCTTCTTGACCCGGTCCCGCGGCTCACGGTCGTACAGGATCTTGGACGCGGAGTTGACCCGGCTGGACAGGAAGATGTTGGGCTGGGCGAACTTGAAGGCGTACAGCGCCTTCGTGAAGACGTTGCCGATCGGCACGCCACCCTTGCCCGTGTAGGTGTTCTGGGTGGCGTCGGCCTTCGTGTCCTTGCTGGACGCCGACGCACCACCGCGCGGGATGTCGACCTCGATCGGTGCGGCACCCTTCGGGCGACCGACGATCGAGTATGACGGCGACTGCTCGCCGAAGTAGATGCGCGGCGGGGTTGTCGTCTTGAGCTCGCCGACTGGCGGGATGTCGCGCTCGACGAACACCGGCTCGCCATTGGGTCCGCGCTCATTGCCTCGGGCGGCGATGACGCCGTAACCGTGGGTGTAGACGGTGTGGTCATTGGCCCAGTTGCGCTGGCTTGCCTGCAGACCGGCGAGGTGCAGCTCGCGCGCGGCGATGATGATGTCCTGCGGCTGGGTGTCTGTGCCGAGCTTGTAGCGGTCGACATCCAGGGTCGTGGGCACCGAGTAGTAGCCGCGCACCTGCTGCAGCTGCTCAAACGCCGGCGCGATGAGCGTGGGGTCGAGCAGGCGGGTGCTGACTCGGGACTCGGCCGACTGCGCCAGCTCCGCGGACGTCAGAGAGGTCTTGGACGTGTAGGACTGCACCTCGACGTTGTTGACACCGTACGCATCGCGGGTCGCGGTGATGTTGCGCGCGATGTAGGGGCCTTCCTTGTCCGGCTCGGACGGCTTGACCTGGAAGCCCTGCATGACCGCCGGCCAGATCGCACCGATCAGGATCGAGCTCAGTGCGAGCAGGCCGAGGCCGATTGCCGGGAGCGTCCAGGACCGCATGAAGATCGCGGTGAAGAACAGCAGCGCGCAGACAATTGCGACGAAGATCAGGATGTTCTTGCTGGGGATGCGCGCGTGGGCATCGGTGTATCCAACCCCGTCGAACAGCTTGGACGAATGGATCAGTAGTCCGAATCGGTCGAGGTAGTACGACACCGCCCTGAGCAGGACTCCCAGCCCAACCAGCACGGAGAGATGCACCTGGGCCGCGCGGGTGAGCTTGGGGCCGCGACCGGCGATGCGGATGCCGCCGTAGACGTAGTTGACGAAGATGACCGACAGCACCGTGATCACGATGAGCGCGAACGAGAACGACGTCAGGAAGCGGAACCACGGGTACTGGAAGACATAGAAGCTCACGTCCTTGTGGAACTGCGGATCTTTGATGCCGAATGGCGTGCTGTGGCGCCACATCTTGTACGTGTCCCAGTGGCTGGCCGCGATCGAGCCCGCGAATGCCGTGAGGATGACGCCGACGGCGATCAGCACCGGCCTGAGGATCGGCGTCAGCGCCAGGCGGTAGCGGTAGGCCGGGTCGTCGCGACGGATCGGCACCGAGTCGGGACGGGTGCGATAGGCGAGATAGAGATTGCCGACGACGAACAGGCCGAAGATCAGCCCCAGGATGATGAACAACAGGACGCGCGCCAGCAGCACGCTGCGGAACACGTTGCCGTAGCCGACCGAGTGGAACCACAGCCGGTCGGTCCAGATGCTGGTGAAGATCGAGCCGAGGAACAGCAGCACGGCCAACGTGATGAGCGTTGGCACCAGAACCCGACGACCGCGTTCGGGGCGCTGCGGCGATTTGGGGCGGGGTGTTCCGAATATGTCGCTCACGTGACTCCTGGGTGGGTGCTAAGACTCTATGCCAGAGTGCGCCGCAGGTGCTCAATCAGGCCGGGGACCAGATCGGGACCTTCGAGCAGCTCGGCATTGTGGGGTTCTCGGGCGCGGACCGTGCTGTGGGCGCGGCCGTCGCGAGTGACGGCGGCGACGAGGCGTACTTCGCGACGATCGGGGTGGGCGGCCGCCGCGGCGACCAGTTCGTCGGGATCGTCGGGTAGCGAGTCCTCGGCTTCGGGAGGGAGCATGATGCGCTCGATCACGGCGGCACACCCGGCGACGGTGTCGGGCCAGGAGATGTCGATCAGGACGTCCTCGAGGCTGCGATCGGCAGGTATGTCGTCCTGCTCGACCGGGGTGATGCCATCGGGGTCATCGGAGAGCTGGGCCGCGAGCGCCGGCTCGCGGGCGGCAAGGACAGCCGTCGGCACCAGAGCGAACAACCGTGGCGGCTGGTCCCAACCCTGTGCGCCGACATGCGACTCGACCTCGAGTGTCGCCCGGCGAAGCGGTGAGTCGGGCATCAGCTGCATGCGGGCACCTTGGCGCTGTGATGGGCGGCAAGCGTCTCCAGGGACGAGATCGCGTCCTTGAGGTTGGAGATCTTGACCAGCTTCATACCGAAGTCATCGCCATCCGTCGCCTCGGCACAGTTGGCGGCGGGTACGAGGAATACCTTGGCGCCGGCTCGGGAGGCGCCGGCCATCTTCTGGCGGATGCCGCCGATCGGTGCCACCGTGCCATCGGTCTCCATCTCACCGGTGCCGGCGACCTTCTGGCCTCCGGTGAGGGCGCCAGGCGTCAGCCGGTCGTAGATCGCGAGGGCGAACATCGTGCCGGCGCTGGGTCCACCGATCGAGCGCCCGACATTGTTGTCGACCTCGAACGGGTATTGGTACTTCGTGCCGAGTGTGACGCCGATGCGCGGAAGCTTGGGGTTCGCGGTGTCAGGCTTGGTGGTGATCGATGCGGTCTGCTTCTTGCCGTCGCGGGTGAAGGACACCGCGATGACATCTCCCGGCTTGTGCGTGGAGACCGCCTTGACGAGTGCTTGATCCGTGGCGAGCTCGACCCCGTTGACGGCGGTGACGATGTCGCCCGCGCGGAGCTTGCCCACGGAGGCGCCACCCTTGACGACGCCGGCGATGACCGGCACACCGGTGACCTTGTAGCCGGCCGCCCGCAGAGCCGCGACCCGTGAGGAGTCTTTCGAGCTGTCGAGCTCGGCGGCCGACTGCTGGGTCGACGTCTTCTCGCTCTGGCCCGAGGGATAGATCAGCGACTTCGGCACCACGGCGACGTTCTTGTCGAAGAATCCCTGGATCGCGCCGCTCAGGGTGACGTGGCTGTCGGCACGGGTCACCGAGACGGTGGTGAAGTCGAGCGTGCCCGAGGTCGGATAGGTCTTGACGCCCGTGCCGAAGGTGAACATCGGCTTGTTGTCGAAGTCGCCGAGGGTGTTGAAGACGGGTCCGGGGCGCATCGTGACATACGGCATCGGCAACAGGAATGCCACACAGGTCAGCGCGATGAGCGACAAGCCCGCGACGAGCATCGTCGTGTAACGGCGGCTGAGCGGTGGCGGGTCGGCCAAACCGGAGGCGTATGACGGGTCGGACACACCCGAAGCGTAGTCAGCCACGGCAACCTCCGCGCGACCAGATGGTCATACCCACGCGGAGTCGCCGGAGGCGAAGGTCTGGTGCTTCCACACCGGCACATCGGTCTTGAGCTCATCGATCAGCCGTCGGCATGCCTCGAATGCGTCGGCGCGATGGGCCGCGGAAGCCGCGACCACGACGGCGAGGTCACCGATCGTCAGCTCGCCGATTCGATGCACAGCGGCGAGCGCCACGATGTCGCATTCGTCGGCGATGCGTTCGGCCACGACGCGCAGGTTGTCGAGGGCCGTGGGATGTGAGGAGTAGCCGAGCGCCGACACGGCCGTACCTTCGTCGTGATCGCGGACGGTGCCGACAAACACGCAGATGCCACCCGCACTCGGATCGGCCACCGCTTGATAGACCTCATCGAGGCTCAACGCGGTGTCGCGGATGTCGAGCAGGCGTACGGCACTCATGTGCACTCACTCTATTGTCACGGCTGTTCGCACGCCGCTCGGCTGGGGCCGGTCGGTATCTTGGACATATGCCCGACGACGATTCTGAGCGCGACGAACCGCAGAACCCCTTTGCCGGCACGCCCATGGAGCAGATGTTCGGCGCCCTCTCCAACAGTGAAGTCGACATGCAGCAGATCATGGGCCAGATGCAGAAGATGTTCGCCCCGCACGAAGGCAGCGTCAATTTCGACCTCGCCAAGGACGTCGCGCGCCACACGCTCGCCGCCGCCGGACCCGATCCTTCACCCAATGCCGCTCAGCAGGGCGCCGTCGACGACGCCGCACGCCTTGCCGAGACGTGGCTGGACGAAGCGACGAGCATTCCCGCCGGGGCAACCACGGCTACCGCGTGGAGCAAGGCCGAATGGGTCGAGAACACCGCTGCGACGTGGCAGACGCTCGTCGAACCGATCGCCGAGCACGTCGTCAGCTCGATGGCCGATGCACTTCCCGACGAAGCCAAGGCAATGGCCGGGCCGCTGATCGGCATGTTGTCGCAGGCCGGTGGGGCGATGTTCGGCCAGCAGGTCGGCCAGGCGCTCGGCGGCCTCGCCGGCGAGGTCATGTCCTCGACCGATATCGGCATTCCACTCGGTCCGGATCGGATCGCCGCAGTCGTGCCCGAGGGCGTGAAGGCATTCGGCGAGGGCCTCGAGCACTCAGCGTCCGACGTCCTTCTCTATGTCGTGCTGCGTGAGTGCGCGCATCACCGGTTGTTCCAGCACGCCGGATGGCTCCGCCCGGCCCTGGTGGGCGCGATCGAGGAGTTCGGCCGCGGCACCACGATCGACACCTCCGCGATCGAGGCACAACTGCAGGGCCTTGACCCTTCGCGGCCCGAGGAGATCCAAGAGGCGCTCAGCAATGGCCTCTTCGAGCCGGAGCGCACCCCGGCCCAGCAGAAGGCGCTCGAACGACTCGAGGCACTGCTGGCTTTCATCGAGGGATGGGTCGACGAAGTCGTCGCCCAGGCGACGAAGGATCGTATGCCTGCGGCAGCCCCGCTCGCCGAGGCGATGCGCCGCCGCCGTGCGGCCGGTGGCCCGGCCGAGGCGACCTTCGCCTCGCTCGTCGGACTCGAGCTGCGTCCCCGCAAGCTCCGCGAGGCCGGCACCCTGTGGGCCGCGCTCCGCGATCGGCAGGGACCAGACGCGCGCGATGCCGTGTGGAGCCACCCCGATCTGATGCCATCCGCGGCCGATCTCGACGATCCGCTCGGCTTCGCTCAGGGCGAGAACCGCTCGGCGACCGACGACGCCTTCGATGCCGCGATCGGCGAGCTGCTCGACGGGGACGGCAGCGAGTGAGCCTGCGCGCTGACGCGCACGCGACCCTCACCACCTGGCACGCACCGGACGCAGAGCAGGAACGGCTGCGTCTGCTCTATCTTGCACACCTCGACGCGCAGCCCGACGCGCTGCTGAGGGAGTGCCACCCCGACCACTTGACCGCCAGCGCCATCATCTTCTCGGCGGATCACCAGAGTGTGCTGCTGACGCTGCACCACATCGTCAAGCTGTGGCTGCAGACCGGCGGCCACTGCGAAGCATCCGACGTCACGCTCGCCCGGGCGGCGCTTCGCGAAGGACGTGAGGAGAGCGGGATCGGGGCCCTGACGATCGACCCGGTGCCGGTGCTGCTGTCGCGCCACGAAGTGCCGTTCTGCGGCCCGGTCCAACCGGCCCACCATCTCGATGTGCAGTATGTCGCGGTGGCGCCGGCGGGTGCCCAGCACGTCATCAGCGAGGAGTCAGACGATCTGGCGTGGTTCGGCCTCGACGAGCTGCCGACCCAGACCGATCAGGAGGTGCGCGACCTCATCGCTGCTGCCACGACACGCCTTCGAGGAACGCCTTAGCGCGCTCGGTCTGCGGGTAGGCATCGACGAGAGCCCAGAACCGTTTGCTGTGGTTGGCCTCGATGAGGTGCGCCAGCTCGTGCAGCAGCACATAGTCGACGACCCACTCGGGCATGCCCTTGAGCCGGTCGGACAGTCGGATGCTGCGGTCGACGCTCGTGCACGAGCCCCAGCGGGTGTTCTGGTTGGAGACCCAGCGGACCGAGGCCGGCACCGCTCGACCGTCGAGCCAGATGCGCGACAGCTCTTGGGCCCTGGTCATCAGCTGGTCGTCGCTGGGGCGGACCCGCTTCTCGCGGCGGTCGAGGCGCTCGACCAGGCTGCGCACGTGGCGGTCTTCCTCGGCCTTGGACAGGTGCGCCGGCATCAGCACGATCGTCTTGTCGCCCTCGCGGTAGGCACGCACCGTGCGTCGACGGCGGCTGCTGCGCCGGATCTCGACCTCACTCATGTCGCCGCCTTCGTGAAGAACCAAAGATACGAAGGTGGCGACATGGTCCCTGCATCATGATTCGCTCGCTGGCGCTCACTCATGCCGTCCCCTTCATGCGAGAACCGTATCTCTCCGCAACGACCTATTTTTCGTCCACAGCTCCGGCGCGTCATTTCAGCAGGTCATCAGCGGCGCAGGCGCAATGCCCTCCAGCGTCGCGCACAGGTTGTGCACCGGCTCGGGGCATGGTGTCCACAACCGTCCCCGGCGTTCCCCACAAGTTGTCCCCACTGTTATCCACAGGCGTGGACAACAGTTGCCCGAAATCGGTTGACCGCACGAGCCAGCAGGCCTAGCGTGAGCGCCAATTGAGGCTTTTGGCGGAGCTCGCAGGGGAAGGCAAGCTCCGCCAAGAGCCTCTCTTTTGGGTCCTGGACTCCCTCGCGACTCGCCGAGAGCGTTTACGCTCAGCTGAGCGTGAAATGCCTCCCTCACGCGTACGCTCAGTGTGAGTAGCACCACATCGGCTAGGAGGCCGCAATGGCAGAAACATGGAGTGGCGATTTCTACTGCGTCAAGTGCAAGGAAAAGCGCGAGACGTCAGGCGAGGTCCACGTCAGTGACAAGGGCACTCGTATGGCCAAGGGCATCTGCCCGGTCTGTGGCACGAAGCTGAACCGGATCCTCGGCAAGGCTTAGTCCACGCACGGGGCACTTGCCCCGTCTTCCCCGAACTTTGCGGGGGATCCGACGCCGTCGGGTCCCCCGCAGCTTTGCGTCCGGGCAGCTGTGGACGAGCCGTTCGGCATCCATGCCCGCGCAGGCCACGCTGTCGACCATGACCTTCCGACCGGCGTTACGACCCGGCGCCCCGCTGCTACGGCGCGACGCCACCAGCCTGCAGATCGGCACATCGCCCGGAGTGGTCATCGCCGACCGTCCCGGTTTGTACGCGCTGCTGCGACTGATCGACGGATCGCGCGACGTCGAGCGGCTGCAGGCGTACGTGCGATCCAGCATCCCCGAGCTAGACGTCACGGTTGCTGATCTGATGCGTGAGCTGCACGCCCTGGGCGTCGTGTTCGACGCCTCACGCTGGAGCGGGCCACGCCGACGCGGCCTCGATGCGGAGGCGAGGCATGTCGATCTCGGCGGCCACGATCCGGCACGGCTGTCGGCTCGGCCAGCCTTCCGCCTGGCGTTCTGGTCCGATACGACCAGCCGACCAATCGTCGAAGCAGCCCGCGCGATATTGGCTCAGTCGGGTGTGCATGACCTCGATTCGACCGATCCACATCTCCTGGTCATCGCGTCATGCGGCGAGCCGGATCGGTCGTTGTTCGAGCGTCCGACCCTCGACGCCCTCGACCACCTACCGGTCGTGATCGATGAGGACCGCGTACGCATCGGTCCGCTCGTCCGGCCGGGCCGCACGCCCTGCGTCTCGTGTCACGATCTGCATCGCGCCGACTGGGATCACGCGTGGTCGGCGTTGTTGCCACAGTTCGGACGACAGCCCCGAGCGCTGACCCCGCCGGCGCTCAGCGCGGTTGCCGTGCACACCGCCGCGCTCGAGCTTGCCGTCGAGATCCTGTCGTACTGCGACGGTCGACCGGTGCGCAGCGTGGGCCGGTTCCTGGTCGTCGGACCGGAGCACCATCAGCGCAGTTCCTGGCCGCTTGCGTTTCACCATGGCTGTGCGTGCGACCTGCTCAGCGTCGCGTGAGGCCGGGCGCCGTCAGGGCGTCACGACTATCCTGAGGCGGTGCCCGAGACGCCGGAGAAGAAGCTCCCTGCAAAGGATGAGCCGAAGGGTCGCCCACTGAGCGGCAGCGCATTCGCACGCACGGCTCGCCTCGCGTCCCTGCCGGTCGGCTTCGCCGGACGTACGACTCTCGGCGTCGGCAAGCGCATCGTCGGAGCGCCGGCCAATGCCGTGCTGAGCGATGTGCAGCGACGCACCGCCGACCAGGTGTTCTCGGTGCTCGGCCAGCTCAAGGGCGGCGCGATGAAGTTCGGCCAGGCCATGAGCATCTTCGAGGCAGCGCTGCCCGAGGAGTTCATTGGCCCCTATCGCGAGACCCTGACGAAGTTGCAGGACTCCGCACCGCCGATGCCTCCTGCCGTTGTGCACCGCGTACTGACCGAGGAGTTCGGCGTCGACTGGCGCGAGCAGTTCCCGACATTTGGCGAGGCGCCGGCCGCCTCCGCCTCGATCGGCCAGGTGCATCGCGCGACCTGGGTCGACCCCGACGTGCCGGGCAGCGAGCCGGTCGACGTGGCGGTCAAGCTGCAATATCCCGGAGCGGCCAAGGCGCTCACCGCAGACCTGCGCCAGATCGCGCGCCTGGCCAGGCTGTTCGGCATCCTGGCTCCGGGTCTCGACGTCAAGCCTCTCGTGCGAGAGCTGCAGGACCGCGTCGCCGAGGAGCTCGACTACTCGCTCGAGGCCGGCGCCCAGAGCGTCTTCGCGACCGAGTTCGCCGGCGATCCCGACATCGTCGTGCCCGAACCACTCGCCCATACAGAACGCGCCCTCGTCTCGACCTGGCTCGAGAGTGAATCATCGCTGGCGCAGATCATCACCGACGGGACGCAGGAACAGCGCGACCACTACGGCGAGGCGTACGTACGGTTCCTGTTCGCCGGGCCTTCGCGCACCGGCATGCTGCATGCCGATCCGCATCCCGGCAACTTCCGGATCATGCCGGATGGGCGCCTCGGCGTCGTCGACTACGGCGCGGTGGCGCGGCTGCCCGAGGGATTGCCCCCTTCTATGGGTCGGCTGTTGCGCTTCGCGGTCGATGGCGACTACGACAGCGTCGTCGACGGCCTTCGCGATGAGGGCTTCCTCAAGCGGGGCGTTGACCTCGACCCCGTCACGATCGCGCGCTACATCGGCCCGTTCGTGGAGCCGGCGAGTGTCGACCGGTTCACCTTCACGCGTGAATGGATGCGGGCACAGATGCTGCGGGGGAGCGCGCCGACCGCCGACGGCATGGGCACCGCAATGAAGATCAACCTGCCGCCGCAGTACCTGCTGATCCACCGGGTCTGGGTCGGCGGCATCGGCGTGCTCAGCCAGCTTGGTGCGACCGCGCCGTTCCGCGCGATCCTCGAGGAATCACTCCCCGGATTTGCCGACCAGGGCTAGCACCGATTCGGCGTACTTCTCGAGCTTGGCGGGTCCGATGCCTGGCACGGTCGCCAGCGCTGCCTCGTCGCTGGGCTTGATCTCGGCGATCGACTGCAGGGTCGCATCGGTGAAGATCACGTATGCCGGCTTGGCCTGTTCGGTGGCTTGCTCGGTGCGCCAGGTGCGGAGTCGCTCATAGAGCTCTTCGTCATAGGTCGCCGGGCAGTCGGCGCAGCGGCCGGCCTTGCGGTCGGCGACCGCGAGCACGATATTGCACACCCGACAACGCGCCACCTTGCGTTGCTTGGGCGGGTTGGCGGCCTGCCGAGCCCCGTGGTTGGCGGGCAGCAGGGTGTCGAGGAATCGGGTCGGACCACGGTTGCCGCGGCCGCCGCGCTTGCGGGTGACCGCCCACGAGATCGTCAGATCGCGGCGAGCACGGGTCAGCCCGACGTAGAAGAGACGACGCTCCTCTTCGACTGCCGCCGGGGTGTCGGCGTGAACGCTCGGCATCATGCCCTCGTGCATACCGACGCAGAAGACCGCGTCCCACTCCAGGCCCTTGGCCGAGTGCAGCGTCGCAAGGGTCACGCCGTCGGCGGCCGGAGCGTGCGCCTGCTCGGCGCGACGGTCGAGATCGGCGACGAGCGCGGTGAGGTCGGAGGCCGGATCGGACTCGGCCAGATCGGTCGCCATCGAGACGATCGCGTGCAGGGACTCCCAGCGGTCGCGTACGGCGCCGGCACCGGCCGGCGGGCCGTCGGTGTGACCCATGCTGGACAGGACTGAACGCACCTCATCGACGAGCTGGCCGCCGCCTTCGCCTGCCCGTGCGGCGCCGCGCAGCAGTGCCACGGCCTGGCGGACCTCGGCCCGGCGGAAGAAACCCTCACCGCCGCGCATGACATAAGGGATGCCATGCTCGCCCAATGCCTCTTCGAACGCCTCGGATTGGGCGTTGATGCGAAACAGGATCGCCATCTCCTTGTAGGGCGTGCCGCGGCGGTGCAGCAGCGCGATCTCGCTGGCGACGGCGTTGGCCTCGGCCGGCTCGTCGGGATAGCCGACATAGGCCACCGGATCGCCCGGCTCCTGCTGCGACTGGAGACGGACGCCCTCGTTCGCTCCGGGCGCCCTGCTGAAGACCGCATTGGCTGCCGCGACGATCTGCGGCGTCGAGCGGTAGTTGCGGACCAGCTCATGGCGCTCGGCACCTTCGTGGCGTCGCGCGAACGTGCGCAGGATCTCGGGAGAGGCGCCGGCGAAGGAATAGATCGTCTGACGGGGATCGCCGACGACGCAGATGTCGTTGCGGCCGCCGAGCCACAGCTCGAGGAGAGTCGATTGCAGCGGGTTGACGTCCTGGAACTCGTCAACCACGAACCAGCGATATTGCTGCCGCACCTGGGCGGCAATGCGCTCGTCGTCGGCAAGGATCGCCGCGGTGACGAGCAGGATGTCTTCCATGTCGATGCGCCCGCGATCGCGCTTGACGTCTTCGTATGCAGTGAGCAGGGTCGCGACCGTCGTGTGGTCGAGATCGGCCACCTCGCGGCGAGCCGGAGCGGCTTGCGCGGCATAGTCGGCCGGCCGGATGTTGCTGACCTTGGCCCACTCGATCTCGGCCGACAGGTCACGCAGGAGCGCGGTGTCGGTGCGCAGACCCATGCGACGGCCGGCTTCGGCGACCAGCGCGAACTTCGACGCGGTGACCTCGGGAAACTCGCCGCCGTAGACCCGCGGCCAGAAGTACTGCGCCTGCCGCAGTGCGGCCGCGTGGAACGTATTGGCCTGGACCCCCTCGGCGCCCAACGCACGCAGACGGGTGCGCATCTGGTTGGCCGCATTGCGGGTGAACGTGACCGCCAGGACCTCAGTCGGCTTGTAGACGCCGGTCGCCACGCCATAGGCGATGCGGTGGGTGATGGCCCTCGTTTTGCCGGTGCCGGCACCCGCAATGACGCTCACTGGACCGCGCAGGGCTCGCGCGACATCGCGCTGCTCGGGGTCGAGTCCGGTCAACAGGTCCTCGGCGTCTGGCACACATACTCCTTGCACGTTGGGGCGGCCCGGAATGAGTTGAGCCGGGTCCGTGTTGAGATGATCAGACTAGTCGTCGAAGGAGACACAACATGTCGGGCACGTTCACCGTCTACTCCACTCCGTGGTGTGGCTACTGCCATCGACTCAAGGGT
>JAOPXO010000270.1 GCA_025965115.1 Aeromicrobium sp. | reverse complement strand
CGCTCTTCGACATCGATCGTCAGCGGGAAGAAGTCGAACTGCTCCTTGGGATGCTTGCCGGCCGTGGTGGCCGACAGCAGCATCGTGTCGTCATCGAGGAAAGCTGAGACCGCACCAGCGGCCTGCTGGGCAAGGATGCCCGTCTCGAAGCGGATGGTGCGCTTGCCGAAGCTGCCGTTGTCGATGACAGTCTCGGAGGTGTGAAGTGTGGGTTCCGACATGGAAGTCCCTTCCACAGGCACAATTGCCTGTTCATTGGGACGAGGCGGCGCCGGACGGTGTCACTGGGGGCCGGTCTTCGATCGAGGCCTGCGGGCTCCGCACTCCGAATCACTTCTTGGGGCGGGATGTCCCGAGGGCCACTACCGAGGACCGAGCACGTCGTGTCTGGTCTGCCTCGTCGTGGGTGTCTCTGTATTGAGTTGTGTGCACCAGACCGGTTGGCCTGATGAGAAGGCGGTCACTTCGGAAGAAGTGACCGCCTTGGGGTCATTAGCGGCGCAGGCCGAGACGCTCGATCAGCGCGCGGTAGCGCTCGATGTCGTTGTTCTGCAGGTAGTTGAGCAGACGACGACGCTGACCAACCAGAAGCAGCAGACCACGACGACTGTGGTGGTCGTGCTTGTGCTCCTGCAGGTGTCCGGTCAGGTGCGCGATGCGGCCGGTGAGCAGTGCAACCTGGACCTCAGGGGATCCGGTGTCGCCGTCACTGAGTGCGTACTGCTTGATGATTTCTTCCTTGGGAAGGTCTGCAACCGTAGGCGCAGCAGTCTTCTTCGACACTTTTCTCCTCTGAGGGTTCCGTTGCACGGCGCGCCCGGGCTTGTCCACCGGGGCACTATCAATCCGTGGCCGATCACACGGCAACATTCAGGGTATCAGCGCGGGTGTGGCCGGAGCGAATCGACGCAACGGCTCGGCCGGAGGCTCACCGGCCCCGGGCTAGCCTCGAGCCATGTCGACCCGGCGCCTCCTCACCGTGGTGGCGTTGCTGGGTGTGTTGGCCACCAGCGCGTGCGGCGGTGGCAGCGACCCGAAACCTGCGGCGAAGCCCTCCGCGACCGCCACCCCGGTCGTCACGCCGACCCCCTCAACGCACCCGATCAAGGGCGTCAGTTCGTACGTGGCGCTGGGCGATTCATACACGTCGGGGCCGGCGATCGCGACGCAGGAGCGCGGTGCCGGGCTGTGTTTCCGATCCGACCACAACTACCCCTCGCTGCTCGCCCACGACCTGGCCATCACGTCGTTCAAGGACGTCAGCTGCGCCGGTGCGACGACGACGAACGTGCTGAAGTCGGTGCGGAGCCCCGCCGACGCTCTCGCCCAGGTCGCAGCCGTCAAGCCCTCGACATCGCTCGTCACGGTCGGGATCGGCGGGAATGACTCCGGGCTGTTCGGGACGCTGTTCCAGACCTGCGCGCAGACCGCCAACACATCGCGCGACGTGTGCCGGCCATACATCTCGTCCAAGCTGCCGCAGATCCTGGCGCACACCCAACAAGCGGTCGCTCGCACGCTCACGGCGGTCACCGCCCGGGCGCCTCATGCACGGGTTGTCCTGGTCGGCTATCTGCGGCTGACCCCGACGACGAAGGGATGCTCGACATTCCCGGTCAGCACGACCGACCTTGCGGTGGTGGCCAGCGCGGAGAGCCAGTTGGACGCTGCGATGTCGAGGGCAGCAAAAGATGCGGGGGCGGAGTACGTCTCGATGCGCGCCGCCTCGCTGGGCCACGATGCTTGCGCCGGCGCCAAGGCATGGACCAATGGGGCTTCGGCACCGACTGACGATGGCTTCCCGCTGCATCCCAATGCCGCCGGCATGCGCGCGGTCGCCGCGACGATCCGCGCCCGACTGGCGGGGTGATCAGCCGAGCAGGCGGCGGGTCTGCTCGACATCGGTGTGCATCTGGTCAATCAGGGCGTCGACCCCTTCGTACTTGACCATCCCCCGCAACCGGTCGACGAACTCGATCCGGATCGCCTCGTCGTAGAGATCGAGGTCGGTGCGGTCGAGGACGTATGACTCGACGCGTCGCTCGACCCCCTCGAAGGTCGGATTGGTACCGACGGAGATCGCGGCGGTCAGACGTTCGCCATCGGCGCGGACGACCCAGCCTGCGTAGACGCCGTCGGGCGGCACGGCGTACGACTCATCGACCGGGACGTTGGCGGTGGGGAAGCCGAGCTCTCTCCCTCGCTGGTCACCGCGCCGGACGACGCCGCTGACCTCGTGCCGACGCCCGAGCACCTCGGCGGCGCCGACCACCTCGCCGGCAGCCACGAGTTCTCGCACGCGGGTCGACGACAACGCTTCGCCATCGCTGACGATGGCGAGCCCCTCGACGTCGAATCCATGGGCAGCACCAGCGGATTTGAGGAAGGCGACGTCACCGGCCGCCTTGTGCCCGAAGCGGAAGTTGTCGCCAACGACGACGAGATCCGCATGAAGTTGCTCGACGATGACCCGGACCACGAATTCCTCGGGGCTCCAGCCAGCCATCTCGGCGTCGAAGGCCAGCACCCGCACCTCGTCGGCGCCGTGGGCGCGGAGCAGCTCGACCCGGCGCTGGAGCGTCGTTAGTCGGCGTGGCGCGTGCTCCGGCGCGATGACGGCAAGCGGGTGCGGGTCGAACGTCACCGCGACGATCGGCAGCTCATCGTGGTGGGCACGGCATTGCGCCAGCACCGCCTGGTGGCCACGGTGGACGCCGTCGAAGTTGCCGATCGTCGCCAGGGTGGGGCGCTCGGAGGGCGCAACGGCTGCACCCTCGTACTCACGCCAGATCGCCACGGGAAGACTCTGCCACGTGACGATCTCGACCCGTTCGTCGGAGCCTAAGAAGACTCTCATCGCGATCCCCTCGCCCGGTGACCGAGCATGGGGCACGCTGGAGACATGACTGCGCGATCCCGACTCCCCAAGGCTGCGCTGGCCCTCGTCGCGCTGGTCCTCGGAGTTGTGATCGCCATGCGCGTCTCGGCGGGCGCGGACCCGGCCCCGCAGAACACGAACCCGATCGTCATCGGCACACCGCAGACCACGACACCGACCACCGATCCGTCAGATCAGCCTCGCTCGAACGACGACTACACGCACATCACGCCGGAGCCGCGCGACATCAATGACGACGGCGGACACCAGAGCGGCAAGGACGGCGGCGGTGACGACGGTGGCGTCGACAACAGCGGCAAGGGCAGCAGCGGGGACGACGGGGGCACAAGCGGGGGTAGCGGGAGTGACAACAGCGGCAAGGGCAGCAGCGGCAGCGGAGACGACTGACGGCCGATGGCATTCAGCTCCCCCGTGTCGCGCCTCTCGGTGCGACAACGCCTCACGCTCGCCGTGGCGCTGCTGACCACGCTGGTGCTGGTGGCCGTTGGCGCCACGTTGTACATCCTCGAGTCGAGCCGCATCGACCGGCAGATCGATGCCGAGCTCGCCCGACAGACCGGCCAGTTCCGGTCGCTGCAGGCCAAGGACCCGGTGACCTCGAAGCCGATCACCTCGGCCGACGTGCTGCTCCGGACATTCCTCGAGCGCAATCTGCCCGACCAGCACGAGCAGTTCTATGGGTTCCCGGCGACCGGCAGCCCCATCGTGCAGGGCAAGTCCGACATGTTGCTTCAGCGCTCCGCCGCGTTCCAGGCGCTCGTCCGCGCCCTTGAGCCGACCGGTGGCACCCGCACTCTGCACATCGCCGGACATGAATACCGGGTCGCCGTGCAGCCGATCACGGAAGGCTCAGCGACATCGGCATTTGTCGTCACGCACGACGTCGGCGCCAGCCGCCACGACCTGCGCGAGCTGATGCTCACGTACGCCCTGCTCGCCGCACTGTCGGTCATCCTCATCGCGAGCCTCGCGTCCTGGATAGCCGGCCGGCTGCTCAGCCCGGTGCGACGGTTGCGTGACACCGCGCTAGCCATCAGCGACGACGACCTGAGTCGTCGCCTTGAGGTCACCGGCCACGACGACC
>JAOPXO010000236.1 GCA_025965115.1 Aeromicrobium sp. | reverse complement strand
AGCCCGAGGGCGATGATCTTCTTCATGATGACCTTCCGTCGAGTGGGCGTACGAGGACTTGAACCTCGGACCTCTTCCTTATCAGGGAAGCGCTCTAACCAAGCTGAGCTATACGCCCGCAACAGCGCTGAACATTACCGCACAGCGACACCGTCTCCCAAAACGGGTGACGACCTAGTTGTCCTCGCCAAATGTGACCTCAACGCCCCCGAGCAGCTGAGCCGCGAGGTTGTAGAGATGGGCGGCAATCGTCGCCAGCGCGGTCATCAGCACGACGTTGATCGCCGACAACACCAGGGTCAGACCGACGAGGCGCCAGAACCCGAGATAGTCGGTGATGTTGAAGCTCGATGAGTCATCGCTGAGCACCGAGGTGATGCTGTCGTTGACCTGGCCCCACACGCCGGTGATCGACAGGACGACCCAGAAGATCGTGACCGCCACGACCCCGACGATCATCATCGCGACCGAGACGGCGAATGCGATGCGCGTGACAGACCACGGCTCGATGTGATTGAGCCGCAAGCTGGCCTGACGTCCTGACGAGTCGACTTCGACGGGCGCCGCGTGATCGGTCGGCTCATCCTTGACGGCCGGGATCACCGACGTGGACGCCGCCGATGCCTTGGTGGTGCGCGCGTAGTCGGCGGCGGTCAGTGGTTTCTCAAGCGATTCTGCTGCCGCGTCGATCGCCGGGTCGGTATGGACCCGACGGGTGATCGGCTCAGTGCGTCCCTTGTCGGTCTGTCGCGACGCCGCCGCTTCCGACTTCTTCGCCGGGGCGACCGATGGCTTGGTGACCGGCTTCGGGATGTGTGGGATCTGTTGGATCGGGGCTGCGTCGCCCGCGCCGGACCCGGGGACCGAGTCCTGCTGTGGCGTGTCTTCGTTCACTCGCCCTGCCCCTCATCAGTCGACGGCTCATCCGCGGAGGTTTCGTCAGCCGGGAGCTCAGCGTTGCGGGCAATCGTCACGACGCGGTCATCCCCCTTGAACTTCACGAAACTCACCCCCATGGTGTCACGTCCCTTCACCGGCACACCTGCAACAAGGCTTCGGGTCACCTGACCGCCGGCGGTCACGCTGATGACATCGTCACTGTCCTTCAGCACCAGACCACCCACCAGCTCGCCTCGCGTGTCGGTGATCTGCATCGCCTTGATGCCCAGGCCGCCACGTCCCTGCTGGCGGTAAGCATCGATCTTGGTCTTCTTGGCAAATCCTCCATCAGTCACCGTGAAGACGTACAGCTGGTCCTCCGGGGCGACCTCTTCCTGCTCGGTGACCTCGCGACGGATGACCGTCATCGAGAGCAGCGAGTCGTCGGAACGGAACTTCATGCCGGTGACGCCAGAGGTGGCGCGACCCATCGGACGGAGCTGGGTGTCGTCCGCGCGGAAGCGGATCGACTGGGCCTTGCGCGAGATCAGCAGCAGGTCGTCATCTGCCGTGACGAGCTCGGCACCGATCAGCTCATCGTCGTCATCGCGGAAGTTGATCGCGATGACGCCCGCCTGTCGGGGGCTGTTGTAGTCGCCGAGGCGGGTCTTCTTGACCAAGCCCTTCTTGGTCGCGAGCACGAGGTAGGGAGCTGACTCATAGTCGCGGATCGCCAGGACCTGCGCGATGTCTTCGTCGGGCTGGAACGACAGCAGTCCGGCAACGTGTCCGCCCTTGGCGTCTCGGCCGGCCTCGGGCAGCTGATAGGCCTTGGCGCGATAGACGCGGCCGGCCGTTGTGAAGAACAGGATCCAGTGATGGCTCGTGGTCGAGAACATGTGGTCGACCAGGTCGTCGCCTCGCAGGGCCGCGCCGCGTACGCCCTTGCCACCGCGATTCTGCACGCGATAGAGATCGGTCTTGGTGCGCTTGGCGTAGCCACCCTTGGTGATCGTGACGACGACTTCCTCGTCGGGGATCAGGTCTTCATCGGACAGGTCGCCATCGGCCGGGATGATGACCGACCGGCGCTCGTCGCCGTACTTGTCGACAATCGCCGCGAGCTCCTCGGAGATGATCGTGCGCTGGCGCTCCGGCTTGGACAGGATGTCCTTGTAGTCGGCGATCTCACTCTCGAGCTCGGCCAGGTCGTCGATGATCTTCTGGCGCTCGAGGGCGGCCAGCCGACGGAGCTGCATCTCGAGGATCGCGCGGGCCTGGAGCTCGTCGATCTCGAGCAGGGAGATCAGCCCGTCGCGGGCATCCTCAACAGTCGGGCTGCGACGAATCAACGCGATGACCTCGTCGAGAGCGTCGAGAGCCTTGACCAGTCCGCGGAAGATGTGCGCCTTGGCCTCGGCCTCATCCAACAGGTATTGGGTGCGACGCTGGATGACCTCGACCTGATGGTTGACCCAGTTGCTGATGAATGCGTCGAGCGTCAGGGTGCGCGGCACATCATCGACGAGCGCCAGCATGTTGGCGCTGAAGTTGGTCTGCAGCTCGGTGTGCTTGTAGAGGTTGTTGAGCACGACCCTGGCGACGGCGTCACGCCTGATCTCGATGACGATGCGGCGTCCGACCCGCGATGACGACTCGTCCCGGAGGTCGGCGATGCCCTGGATGCGGCCGCCATTGACCAGATCGGCGATCTTGCGCATGAGGTTGTCGGGGTTGACCTGATAGGGCAGCTCGGTGACAACCAGCGAGATCTTGCCCTTGGTGTCTTCCTCGATGCTGACGATCGCGCGCATCATGATCGAGCCGCGGCCGGTGCGGTACATGTCGTCGATGCCACTGGTGCCGACGATCAGTCCGTTGGTCGGGAAGTCGGGTCCCTTGATCTCCTGCAGCAGTGCCTCGAGCAGCTCTTCCTTGCTGGCATCGGGGTGTGCCAGCGCCCACTGTGCACCGGCGGCGACTTCACGAAGGTTGTGCGGCGGAATGTTGGTTGCCATGCCGACCGCGATGCCGGCGGAGCCGTTGACCAGCAGGTTGGGGATGCGGGCCGGCAAGACCGTCGGTTCCTGCGAGCGTCCGTCGTAGTTGGGGCGGAAGTCGACGGTGTTCTTGTCGATGTCGCGCACCATCTCCATCGCGATCGGCGCGAGGCGGCATTCGGTGTAGCGCATCGCGGCCGCGCCATCGTCGCCCGGCGAGCCGAAGTTGCCCTGGCCGGAGATCATCGGCGCGCGCATGACCCACGGCTGCGCGAGACGCACCAGGGTGTCGTAGATCGCGGTGTCGCCGTGCGGGTGGTACTGGCCCATCACGTCACCGACGATGCGCGAGCACTTGGAGAATCCGCGATCGGGGCGGTAGCCGCCATCGAACATCGCGTAGAGCACGCGACGGTGCACGGGCTTGAGGCCATCGCGTACGTCGGGCAGTGCGCGCGACACGATCACGCTCATGGCGTAGTCGATGTACGAGCGCTGCATCTCGTCCTGCAGCTCGACGCCTTCGATTCGGTCGTGCCCGGGAGGGGTCGTCTCTGTCACTGGTGCGTCCTGTCAGATCAGATGTCGAAGAACTAGATGTCCAAAAAACGTACGTCTTTGGCATTGCGCTGGATGAATGACCGCCGTTGCTCGACGTCTTCACCCATCAAGATGGTGAACATCTCGTCGGCGGCCGCGCCGTCTTCGAGAGTCACCTGGCGGAGCACGCGGTTGGCGGGATCCATCGTCGTGTCCCACAGCTCGTGGTCATTCATCTCGCCAAGACCCTTGTAGCGCTGGATCTGCTGGCCGAGCTCCTTGGGGAGTCGCTTGCCCCCATCCGCGCCGGCCTTGAGGAGCCCGATCTGCTCGGCCTCGGTGTAGGCGAGTTCGTGCGGGGCATTGCTCCACTTGATCTTGTAGAGCGGCGGCTGCGCGAGGTAGACGTAACCGCCATCGATCAGGGGCTTCATGAACCGGAACAGCAGGGTCAGCAGCAGGGTCGAGATGTGCTGGCCGTCGACATCAGCATCGGCCATCAAGACGATCTTGTGATAGCGCAGCTTGGCGATGTCGAAGTCTTCGTGCACGCCGGTGCCGAGCGCGGAGATGATCGCCTGCACCTCGGCGTTCTGCAGGATCTTGTCGATGCGGGCCTTCTCGACGTTGAGGATCTTGCCGCGCAACGGGAGGATCGCCTGGGTGCGCGGGTCGCGGCCACCCTTGGCGGATCCGCCTGCGGAGTTGCCCTCGACGATGAAGACCTCACACTCCTCGGGATCACGTGACGAGCAGTCAGCCAGCTTGCCGGGAAGCCCACCGCCGCCGAGGAAGCCCTTGCGGTTGCGGGCCAGGTCGCGCGCCTTGCGGGCGGCCATGCGTGCCATCGCGGCGTCGAGTGATTTGCGGACTATCGTCTTGCCCTCGGCCGGATTGCGCTCGAACCACGCGCCGAGCTCATCGTTGAGAACCGACTGGACGTACGACTTGGCCTCACTGTTGCCGAGCTTCGTCTTGGTCTGGCCCTCGAACTGCGGCTC
>JAOPXO010000216.1 GCA_025965115.1 Aeromicrobium sp. | reverse complement strand
GCCCTTGGTCTGATTCTCTTCTTGCTCGGCCTGCTCACCGGCCTGGCCATTCCCGCGCTCAAGAACCCCCGCATGGGGCTGGCCGGCCACATGGTGGGCATGACGAACGGGCCGTTCCTCATCGTCGTGGGCCTGCTGTGGCCCCATGTCGACCTGTCGCACATCTGGCAGGTCATCACGATCGTGCTGCTGACCTACAGCAGCTTTGCCAACTGGCTGGCCATGCAGCTTGGCGCGCTGTGGGGAGCCGGTCGCAACTTTGCGCCGACGGCTGCCGGCGATCACCGAGCATCGGCCACCAAGGAACGGATCGTCGACTTCCTGCTCGTGTCGCTGGCGCCGGTCATCATTGCGGCGACGGTGCTCCTCCTGGTGGGCGTTCTGCGCTCCTAGGCGTTCAGGCGGTCGTGGGAATCTCGGCCAATCGCCGCTGGCGCTCGACCGTGGCGGCATAGAACGCCCAGCCGAACGCGAAGCTCGTGAAGAGTGTGGCCACGAAGTAGAGCCACGGTTTGTTGATCCCACGGCGCCGGCCGTCGACGATCGTGATCAGCGGGAGCAGCAGCACGTTGGCGATCGTGTAGTCGATGGACGCCGAGCTCGAGGCCGGGTTGTCGAACATGCCCTGGATGTACGTCACCCAGGAGCCGTCGCCCCACAGTGGGTTGGTGATCCAGCCGTCGGTGTTCTGCACCACGAAGGCGATGTTGAATGACCAGCCGCCGATGATCGAGGCGATCCCGAACACGTAGAGCGCGATCTCGAACGTCGAGAGCAGTGGGCCGGACGCCGTACGTCGGAAGATCGCGCGGTTGAGGCGAATGATGACGGTGATGACGACGACGCCGAGGATCGCGTGCACGAGAAGCGAAAGCATGGCTCCACCGTCGAGCCAACTCGCTGTTTTGTCAATATTGACGGAACCGCGTACGCACGCCTGCGATACCTTTCTGTGCATGGATCGGAATCCGCAGACGGTCCGCAGCGAGCGCACCCGCGTCGCGCTGCGGCGGGCCGCCCTCGCCCGGTTCCAGTCCCAAGGGGTCGAGGCCACCTCGGCGGAGCAGATCGCCTCGGACGCCGGCGTCACGCTGCGAACGTTCTATCGACACTTCCCGTCGAAACACGACCTGCTGTTCGCCGACTATGACTCCGGCCTGCAGTGGTTCCGCGGAGCGCTCGCCGCGCGGCCCGACGACGAGTCGATCGTCGAGTCCGTCCGGGCCGCGATCTTCGCCTTCCCGTACGACGTCCAGCCGCTGACCCAGATGGCTGCATTCCGCGCCGCCGAGCTGGACCCGGACCGGATCGTGGCCCACCTGCGGCAGGTGGAGACCGATCTCGCCGATGCGGTGAGCGAACACCTGCGCCGACGGTTAGACAGTCCGGACCGGGTGCTCGACGTGGTCGTGACCTCACGCTGCATCGCCGCCGCCGTGTTCGGGGCGATGGAAGTCTGGATGCTGCGCGACAAGCGCTCGCTCGCGGACCTGGCCGAGCTCAGCCACTCCACGCTCACCGCGCTCGAAGAGGGGTTCGGCGACGATGGCATGTTTCGTCACTATTGACGAAACTATGTCGTGGGTGACACCGTGCGTCCATGGCTGATCACCACACGACGTACGACGCCGTCATCATCGGAGCCGGACACAACGGCCTGACCACGGCCCTGCTGCTGCAGCGTGCTGGTCTGCGGACGGTCTGCCTCGAGGCCAAGCGATATGCCGGCGGCATGGCCTCGACCGTCGAGCTCTTCGACGGCTACCAGTTCGAGATCGCCGGATCGGTGCAGCTACCGACCTCGATGGTCGTGAGCAAGGAGCTGGGGCTCGACACTCTCCCGCAGGTCGACCTCGAAGTCATGTCGGTGTCGATCATCGATGAGGGCATCGAGCCGCTGATCTACTACACCGATCTGGGCGACGCAGCTGTCCACATGGAGGAGAAGCACGGCATCGAAGTCATGATCGGCATGGCCGAGATGATGGGCTGGAGTGCCGCGCCGACCCGTGCGCTGGGCCGGTTCGAGTCGGGCACGCTGCCCAAGAGCCTCGATGAGATGTATGCCTGCGCGACGAATGACGCGGAGCGCGCCAGCATCACCGAGATGCTCTTCGGCAGCGCCACCGACGTCCTGGACCGCTACCTGCCGGAGAAGAAGAAGCACGCGGCACTGCGCGGGATGCTCGCCTTCCTGGCGGTGAACTCGACGTACCGCGGCCCGTCCAGCCCGGGCAGCGCGGCGGGCCTCGCGTTCGGGATGGCGGTGCCCGACGAGAACACCGTCCTCACCAAGAAGATCAAGGGCGGCATCGGAGTGCTCACCCAGCACCTGGCGACCCAGTACGCCGAGGCCGGCGGGGAGCTGCGGCTCGAATCCTCGGTCACCGAGATCGTCGTCGCGGACGGGCGGGCCGGCGGAGTCGTGCTCGACAGTGGCGAACGGATCGAGACGGCCGTGGTGGTCTCCGCCATCGCGCCGGACCTGACCCTCAACTCCCTGGTCACCGCCGGCGCGGTCGAGGCCGGCCTCAGCACTCGGCTGGCCGGGATCGACCACCGCGGCAGCTACGTGCAGATGCACTTCGCGTTGGACGGTGTGCCGGAGTTCGCGGCGCCGTACGAGTTCCTCAACGATCCGAAGATGCAGAGTGCCATCGGTCTCTTCGCCACTCCGGAGGATCTGCAGGTCCAGTTCGAGGACAGCAAGCGCGGCATCGTCCCGGAGACGCCGGCCATCGCCTTCCAGATCCCGTCAGCTTCCGACCCGGACCTTGCACCGCCCGGAAAGGCCGCGGCATCGGCATTCGCGCTGTGGTTCCCGGTCGAGGAGGACGCCGGGGAGTACGCCCGGCTCAAGGCGGAGATGGGCCAGCGAGTCATCGACCGGATCACCCATTTCGCGCCGAATTTCGAGAGCCTGATCCTCAAGCACACGACGTTCACGCCCAAGCACATGGGCACAATGTTCGGAGCTCCCGGCGGCGACTACTGCCACGGGTTGATCCACCCCGAGCTCCTCGGTCCCTATCGGCCGGGCCCGCGCGGGTATGTCGACCAGCCGCATGACATCACCGGCCTCTACCTCGGCAGCGCCGGTTGCTACGGCGGGCCGGGCATCACGTTCATACCCGGCTATAACGCGGCGCAGGCCGTGCTGGAGGACCGCTAGGGTCGCAGCCATGGCCATTGTGCGCATGGACAACGTTGCGATTGTCGTCGAGGACCTGGACGCGGCGATCGCGTTCTTCACCGAGCTGGGCATGGAGCTCGAGGGTCGGGCTCCGGTTGAGGGCGACTTCGCCGATCAGGCTGTCGGGCTCGATGGCATTCGGAGCGAGATTGCGATGATGCGGATCCCGGACGCCCCCGGCAAGCTGGAGCTGACGAAATATCACGCTCCCGCGGCGATCCCCGCTCCGCCGCCTCCGCCCAACACGGTGGGCCTTCACCGCGTCATGTTTGCCGTCGACGACATCGACGACACGATCGCCCGTCTCCGCCCGCACGGTGCCGAGCTTCTCGGTCCCGAAGTCGCGCAGTACGAGAACATCTACCGGCTCTGTTACCTCCGTGGCCCGGCGGGCATCATCGTCGCCCTCGCCGAACAGATCGGCTAGCTACTTGTCGGTGCCCTCGCAAGGGCACTACGGGTCCACGTGCACTGGCACTGTGTCGTCCCAAGGTTGTCTCGTCACCATGTCGGCGACCTTGACGTGGCCGCGCTCGAACTCTCCGGTGGCGGCGTCGACCAGGCGGTACTGCTGCGTCTGTCGGTGGAGGGGCTGGGCGTCGATGAGGACGATACGCACTTCGCCCGGCTCGAAGCGGCAACGCTTCTGCAGGGCCTCGATCAGCTGCTCGTTGTGCAGGTGTCCGTCGCCGAAATTCCAGCCGAGCGCCGTGCTGCAGATCCGTTCTCCGTC
>JAOPXO010000209.1 GCA_025965115.1 Aeromicrobium sp. | reverse complement strand
ATCGTCGTGACGATCGCGCAGGTGATCACGTCGGTGATGGCGGCGTACGCGTTCGTGTTCTTGAAGTTCCCGGGCCGCACCGTGGTGTTCGTGTTGTTCCTCGCCACGCTCCTGGTCCCGCTCGAGGCAACCCTCACCGTCAATCGGCGCACGATGCAGAGCCTCGGCTGGCTGAACAGCTACAAGGGTCTCACCGTGCCATTCCTCGCAACGGCGTTCGGGATCTTCATGATCCGGCAGGTGTTCCTCACGATCCCCAAGGAGATGCGCGAGGCCGCGTCGATGGACGGCCTCGGCCACATCGGCTTCCTCCGTGAGGTCGCCGTCCCGCTGTCGCGTCCGACCATCGGCGCGCTCGCTCTCTTCGCGTTCCTCACCTCCTGGAACCAGTACCTGTGGCCGGTGTTGATCACCACCAACTCCGACTACAACACCGTGCAGACCGGCATCGCCGCGCTGCAACGGGCCAGCCTCTCTCAGCCCAACCTCGTCATCGCCGGCACTGTCATCATCGCCCTGCCGATCTTCGTGGTACTGATCTCGTTTCAACGTCAATTGGTGCGCGGCCTCACGGCCGGCGCCGTGAAGGGATGACCATGCGTCCTCGCATCGCTCTGTCCGTGCTCGTCGCCGGAGCCGTCACCGCTGCTGCGTGCAGCTCAGGGGGCAAGAGCCTCGACAACGCCGGCATCCCCGACAAGACGACGGCCTCGACGGTGGCCCCGTCGTCGACGGCCGCAGCCACCACGCTTGCGCCGGGAGAGACGGTTGCTACGGGTGAGACGGTGGCTCCAGGTGCGACGGATGCAAGTGTCGACACCACGCCGGCTGAGACCGCGGCGCCGGTCACCACGGTGCCGACGCTGCTCAGCACGTTGCCGAAGTGCGACGTCTCGGTGCTCGACTCTGCCTCGGCATCGGGTCCCGTGAACATCACCTTCTGGCACTCCCTGTCCGATGCCAACGGCGTGGCCCTGCAGGCGTTGACGGATCAGTACAACAGCTCGCAGTCGAAGGTGCACGTCGACCTCCAGTTCCAGGGCGGCTACGACGTCACCATCGACAAGTACCTGCAGAGCGATGCGGCCAACCGACCCGACATGGTGCAGATGCCGGAGTACATGGTCCAGCAGATGGTCGACACGAAGAGCATCGTGCCCGCCCAGGCGTGCGAGGAATCGGCCGGCTACGACACCTCGGCGTTCCTGCCCAGCGGTCTTCAGGCCTATGCCACCAGCGGCGTGCAGTGGTCGCTGCCGTTCAACATCAGTGTGCCCGTGCTGTTCTTCCTGAAGCCGACGTTCGTCAAGGCCGGCCTGGATCCTGCCAACCCGCCGCAGACGCTCGACGATCTGCTCACCGCCAGCAAGCAGATCGTGTCCAGCAAGGCCGCGACCTACAGCATCGCGCTCGACAGCGACTTCGACGGCGGCGGCGGCTGGTACGTCGAGCAGTGGTTGGCCAAGGGTGGCAACTACTACGCCGACAACGACAACGGCCGGAGTGCACCGGCGACCAAGGTGCTCTACGACGGACCCGAAGGGGTCGCACTGCTGACCTACCTCAAGTCGCTCGTCACCGACGGCGGAGCTGTGTACGTCGGCGACAACGCGAGTGGTACCGACGCGCTGCTGAAGCTTGCAGATGCAACTGCACCGGCCGCGATGACCATCTCCAGCTCCGCCTCGCTCGGACCGGTCTTCTCGGCGCTCGGCAGCGGCCTGATCCCCGGGATCACCGCAGCCGATGTCGGCGTCGGGTTCATGCCCGGTCCGAAGGGCGGCCTCGGCGGCATCGTCGGCGGCAACTCGCTGTACATCGTCGACAAGGGAGCCGACAAGGCGGCAGCGGTGTGGGACTTCATGACCTACCTCGACAGCGCGCAATCGCAGTCCACGTTCGCGGCTGCCACCGGCTACATCCCGGTGCGAAGTGATGCGCTCGACCTCGATCCGATCAAGTCGACCTACGTCAACGACCCTCGCTTCAAGGTCGCCTACGACCAGCTGCTCGGTTCAGCCGACGAGCCGACGTCGCTCGGACCAGTGATCGGCCCGCTGGAGCAGGTCCGCAAGGTCACCGCCACCGCCGTCGCCGACGTGCTCACGGGCGGCGACCCGCAGACCGCGCTGACCACCGCCGCCCAGCAAGCCGACGACCTGATCACCAACTACAACCTCACCAGCGGCGGCTGACGCCTCTCGCCGCCGGCCCAGGCGCCGGCGGGCTCCTGAGCCGGGGGCGATCGACCACACCGGATGTGGCGAAGTGACCGTGCATCCGGCCGCACCGGGATGGATTCGCCGTTCCGCCGCCGGCGAATGCATGGCGCGGAGGGCGGTGGACTCTCGAACGTCGCGGACACCGGCATGCGCCGACGCGGACTGCGTGACGACCCAATCCCGACGGGATCGATTCGTCACACGGTTGTCGACGACCAACGCGATTCCCCGGTGGGCCTTCTTCCGAATCTCCAGGTGATGAAACTCAGGTGGACTGGCCGTCGATGCTGTCGGACTCAGCGCGTTTGACCACACCTGATGTGGCGAGGCGACCGTCGATCGGTGCACCGAGATCGATTGGCCGCTGGTCCTGCGGAGAATCCATCAGGGTTACGGTCATTTCGTCACGTGGAGGTTCGCAAAGACCGAGCGCCCCTGACCGCGGGGACCCGCCGCGCGGGATCGCACGTCGGTGCGCTGTTGCGCGGACAGGTCGCCCAGATCCGCACCGACGTGCGACATCGAGCGGGAAACGAGGCCGAGTATGCGAGCGGCCGCCGGAGCCGTCACGGCCGCAGCCTCACCCCCGCTTCTCTGCGGGTTTCGTCACGCGGAGATTCACGAACGGCCCGAACACAGGAGGCGGGTTTTCGTCACGTGGAGATTCACGAAGGGCACAACGACGAAGAAGGCCCCGGGACCGAAGTCCCGGGGCCTTCTCATTGCAAGACGTTCAGAATGAACGACTACTGGGATCAGTAGTCCTCCATGCCTCCGCCGCCCATGCTGGGCGCATCTTCGGGCTTGTCGGCGACGACGGCCTCGGTGGTGAGGAACAAGGCGGCGATCGAGGCTGCGTTCTGCAGCGCCGAGCGGGTCACCTTGGCAGCGTCGATGACGCCGAGCTTGACGAGGTCCT
>JAOPXO010000198.1 GCA_025965115.1 Aeromicrobium sp. | reverse complement strand
GCGGGGTGACTCCAGGCGGTGTTGGTGAGCTTCGGTCGGCCGGCTGCCCAGACGGCGAGCTGCCCTCCGGCGGAGTGGCCCAGGCCAATCACCTTGGTGGTGTCGAGGCCGTCCACCGTGGCAAGGGCGTCGATGCCGTTGGCCACGTCGTCGAATGTCTCGGGCCAGCCGCCACCATTGCCGACCCGGCGGTACTCGAGGTTGAACGCATCCCAGCCGTGCGTGATCAGCGATGCCGCCAACGGACGCCCGAGCGACAGGTCGTACTGCGCCCGCCAGAACCCTCCGTGGATGACCACGACGACACCCTTTGACGTGCCGGTCGCGCGCGCGAGCTCACCGAACTGCGACGGGTCGTCGCCGTACGTGATCTTCTCCACGGACTTCCTCCGGCCGGTCGACCTCGGCGGCGACGAGCAGGCCGCGAGACCACCAGCCATCATCAAGGTGATCACGCTGCGCCGATCCATGCCGCCAGCCAAGCCGACCGACGGGGGATTCGCCACCCCAATCTCACCATGGCGGGCGGCCGCTGTCAGACCGATAGAATTGGCGTCCGTCGAGGTGGGGAGAGAGCGTGGATTCGCACCATCTCGACACCCTGCTGCTCGTTGGCTCCGGCGTCCTGATTCTCGCCATCCTGGCCGTACGCGTGTCGGTGTTTGCTGGCCTTCCGTCCCTGCTGGTCTATCTCGGGCTCGGCCTGCTTCTCGGCAGCTCGGGTCTCGGCATCTCGTTCGCTGACGCCGATCTGGCGCTGGCCCTCGGGCTGTCCGCGCTGGTGCTGATCCTGGCCGAGGGCGGTCTCAGCACGAAGTGGGAGCACATACGACCGTCGATGGGCTTCGGACTGTTGCTGGCGACGCTCGGGGCCGCGGTCAGTGTCCTGGTGGTGGGGTTCGGTGCGCACTATCTGCTCAATCTCGATTGGGAGCTGGCCTTCCTGCTCGCCGCGGTCATGACGCCGACCGATGCCGCCGCAGTCTTCTCGGTCTTGCGGGCGGTGCCGCTGAAGCGCTCGGTGTCGGGCACCCTCGAGGTGGAGTCCGGTCTCAACGACGCGCCGATCGTGGTGCTGGTCGTGGCGATCAGCGCCGGCGACCTTGCCGACCACGGGCCGTGGGCCTTCATCGGCCTGATCGTGTTCGAGCTCATCGTCGGCGCAGTCGTCGGCTTCGTCGTCGGACGGGTGGGCGCATGGTTGCTGCATCGGGTCGCGCTGCCGGCATCAGGCCTCTATCCGCTCGCGGTCTTCGCGTTCACCGTGCTGGCGTACGGATCGGCGACCGGGGTCCACGCCAGCGGCTTCGCTGCGGTCTACGTTGCGGCGCTGGTGCTGGGCAACACCGAGCTGCCGCACCGCGTCGCCACCAAGTCATTCGTCGAGGGCATCGGCTGGCTCGCGCAGATCGGCCTGTTCGTGATGCTCGGGCTGTTGGCCAGCCCCGACACGTTCCGCTGGTGGCACATCTGGACAGGGCTCGCGGCTGGAGCGATCGTCACCTTCATCGCCCGGCCACTGTCGATCGCCGTGTGCGCGGTGTGGTTCAAGCGTCCGTGGCGCGAGCAGCTCTTCGTCGGTTGGGCCGGGCTGCGTGGCGCCGTGCCGATCGTGCTCGCGACGATCCCGTTGGCCGCCGGGGTGACCGGTGCGCACGACCTGTTCAACATCGTGTTCGTCTTCGTCGTCGCCTACACCTTGCTGCAGGCCGCGCCGTTGACTCGACTCGCGTCGATGTGTGGAGTGCTGTCCGACGCAGCCCGAGACGTCGAGGTCGAAGCCGCGCCGCTCGAACGCGTGTCGGCCGATCTCCTGCAGATCAGGGTGCCGCCTGGATCGAAATTGGCCGGTGTGGAGATCGGCGAGCTGCGCCTTCCGCATGGTGCCTCGGTGTCGCTGGTGGTCCGCGACGGCACGACGTTCGTGCCCCATCGCACCGACCGTCTCGCGATCGAGGATGACCTGCTGATCGTGGCCGCGCGCTCGGTCCGCGAGGAGACCGAGGCACGGCTGCGCGCCGTGGGCCGGCATGGTCGCCTGGCCGGATGGAACGAGGACTGAGCTAGGGCAGCTGCACGGCGGGCACGCACATCGTGACCGTCTCGCCCGCGGCGATCTTGGACATTGCCTTCTTCTGCAGGCCGGAGTAGTCATCGCCGACGATCACGGTCACGCCCGAATCGACCGTGATGTCGGGCTTCTCGTACGAGACCTTGTCGCGGAACTGCGCGGCCACCAGCTTGACCCGTGGGTCATTGCGGTCGTCGGTCAGGATCGCCACCCGGCTCGGCTTGGTGGCGCTGGTGTTGTTGCCGATCTGCCCGCCGAGGAAACCGTTGCGCTGCAGGTTGATGGTGACCCGGTTGGCAAGCCCGGCACGGCGACTGGCGTTGAACACGTTGACCGTCACGAGGTTGCTGGTGAGGTTGTCACCCTGTTTCACCGTGCGGTCCTCGCAGGTCGGAGCCTGTGTCGCGGTGTCGGCCGAGGCTGTCAGCAGCTTGACCCCGGTCACGAGGCCGCCGAGGAACAGCACGGCGGCCAGCGTGAGCACGACGCCGCGGGTCATACGTTCTTGCCGATCGAGTGGACGCGAGCGTGAAGCATGTTGCGCTGCTGCAGGGCGGCCCGCAATGCGCGGTGGAGCCCGTCCTCGAGGAACAGCTCGCCCTGCCAGCTCACGACGTGCGCGAACAGGTCGCCGAAGTAGGTCGAGTCATCATCGAGAAGGTGCTCGAGGTCGAGCTGGGTCTTGGTGGTGGTCAGGTCGTCGAGGCGTACCTGCGAAGGGGAAATCTCCGCCCACCCGCTCTGGGTCAAGCCGTGGTCAGGGTACGGACGTCCCTCTGTCACCCTCCGGAAGATCACGTCAGCAGTCTAGACACGGATGTGCGCCGGGCCAGCCGACTCGGCGATCAGGGCAGCCAGTCCGGCGACGGTCCGAGAACTGATGACAAACATCATCCAAAAACGTCTGCAGAAACCGCTAGCCTCTCAGGGAAGAAATCAGGGTTGTCTCTGGTTGCTACCAGCAACGGACATCGAGACGATGTCCGAGGGAAGCACGACAAGTGCTTTCCGGCCGGTTCTCCCAACCGGTTGGCCCGTAGGAGGCGTGATGACGCAGTCGACTGATCGTGAGGCCCATGCGGGCTACGCGCGCAGCCGGGGCGTGCTTCCAGCCATCGGTCGCGCTGGGGTCGAGATCACCCTCATCGCGGTCCTGTACGTCTTCTACTGCGTGACCCGCACATTCGCGTCCACCGCATTCGCGCCGGCTCGAGGCCACGCCCTCGACATCCTGACGTTCGAAAAGGGCTGGCGCATCGATTTTGAGTCCTGGCTCAACGACAAGTTCTTCCAGTACGACTGGCTCGGGGTGTTCGGCAGCTACTGGTATGCCACGACCCACTACGTGGTGACGCTGATCGTCCTGATCTGGCTCTACCGCCACAGTGCCTCGCAATATGTGACGGCTCGTCGCGCGCTGGTGCTCGCCTCGGTCGCCGGCCTGACGTTCTACCTCCTGATGCCGACGGCGCCGCCGCGGCTCGTGGAGGGTGGATTCCACGACATCCTGAGCCTGCACTCCAATATTGGCTGGTGGAGCGAGAACGGATCAGCGCCCAAGGGCCTCGGCAATGTGACCAATGAGCTCGCCGCGTTCCCTTCCCTGCATGCCGGTTGGGCCCTGTGGGTCGCGATCGTGCTGATCCGAGCGGGTGTGCCGCGGATCGTGCAAGGGCTCGGCGTCGCCTATGCCGCGACCATGGCAATCGTGATCGTCGGCACGGCCAACCACTGGGTGCTCGACGCGGTCGTCGGTTGGCTCGTCATCCTGGTCGCGTTCGGGGTGGCGATCGCCTGGGAGCGCAAGGGGCCTGCGCCGGGACCCGAGCTCGAGTACGTCCCGGCTTCGACCGGCCCGGGCAGCTAGGCCGTCACGTCTGGCGGGCGAGCCAGTCGGCGATCGTCCGGCCGATGACCTCGCCCTGATCCTCAGGCAGGAAGTGTCCGGCTCCGTCGATCACGCGAAGGGGCTCGGAGACCGGGAATGTCGCCTCCATCGCTCGGCCTGTGGGGTCGAGCGGCAGGATCGGGTCGGCATCGGCCCACAGCAGCAGGATCGGGCGGGTGTCCTTCGTCAGTGCCTCGACGGCTGCGCGACCCTCGGCCGCGCCGGGGTCGTCCGGACTCTGCGGGATCAGTGCTGGCAGCCGGCGAGCACCGCCCTTGTGGTCGACGGTCGGGAACGGTGCCTCGTACGCCGCGATGACCTCGGCCGAGAGGTCAGTCACGCAGCCGCCGTTGACCAGCATGCCGATCGGCAGATCCGGCTGCGCGTCGATGAAGTCGCGGAACATCTGCCACGCCTTGCCCATCTTCTGGTGGCCGGTGAACAGCCCAGAGTCCATGATGACGATGCGCGCGATGCGATCAGGCACCTCGGTCGTGGCGACCCGCAGCCCGATCGGGCCGCCCCAGTCGTGCACGACCAGCGTCACGTCGGTGAGGTCGAGGTCCTCCAGGAGCGACACGATCGAGGCGACCAGGCGGTCGTACGTGTACCAGTCGTCGGCCGGCTTGTCGGAACGTCCGAATCCGGGCAGATCGGGGGCAATGCACCGATGACCTGCGGCGACGAGCGGAGGGATCGTCGTGCGCCACAGGTATGACCAGGTCGGCTCGCCGTGCAGCAGCAGCACCGTGCTGCCCGCGCCCTCGTCGAGGTGTGCCAGCCGCATACCCTCCCACTCCCGGTAGTGCGGCTCGTACGGGAAGTCGGGCAGGTCGACGAAGCGCTCATCAGACGTACGCAGCATGGCCCCGAGCATGGGACCACGCTGCGACGTCGTCAAGGTCGTACGTCAGTTGCGACCTTCGGGCAGCCGAGCGGCAATCGCGGGGATGAAGATCGCGGCCGCGACGAGGTGAGTGACCATGAGCGTCACCCGGGTCTCGGCGGCAGCGCCCGACACGAACAGGTCGGGAAGGAACGACAGCGCCGTGAGGGTGACCGTGGTGCGCACGAACGTACGACGCGGGCTGCTCGCCCAGCGGCGGATCGCCACAGCGATCAGGAATCCGACTGCCGTGAACAGCAGGGTCATGGTGGCGAAGCCAGCGACCGGGATCGGCTCGCCGTTGATGTTCAACGAGACGCCCGCCGTGTGAGCGATGGCCGCGACCGCGGAGGTTGCTGCGGATGCGGCAACCGCTCCAACGGCTGCGTGGCGCCAGATCGAACGGCTGCCGGTCGAGGTGTGGACGGTTGAAGAGGTGATGGTGGTCATGTCGAGCTCCTGTGTGCTGCGGCAGCCCGTTGCTGCCTCTTACCTGTGCCACGAACGGGGGAGCATCGATACGACAGCTCGCGCCAATCTTTTTCAGCCGGCGGCCGACAGCTGATCGCGACGACGGCCCAAGTACGCCTTTTCGGCGGGATTCTCGCTCGCGGCGATGGCGGCGTCGTATGCCGCGCGTGCCTCGACGCTCCTGCCGAGTCGACGCAGCAGATCGGCTCGGGTCGCGTGCCAGGCGTGATAGCCGTCCAGGTCCAGCCGGTCCACGATGCCCAGCGCGACGTCTGGACCGTCGAGCTCGGCGATCGCGATGGCACGGTTCATCGCGACGATCGGCGTGGGTGAGACCGCATACAGCTGGTCATAGAGCTGCGCGATCTGGCTCCAGTCGGTGTCCCGCGCATTCGGCGCGTCCGCGTGGACGGCGTTGATCGCGGCCATCAACTGGTACGTCCTCGGTCGCGGCCCGCCGGATGCCACCCGGGAAAGGCATTCGCGTACGAGCGTGTGGCCCTCGCCGATCATCGCGCGGTCCCAGGCGCCGCGGTCCTGTTCATCGAGAGTCACCAGCTCGCCGCCGGCAACCCGGGTGCTCCGGCGGGAGTCGGTCAGCAGCATCAACGCGAGCAGCCCGGCCACTTCGCCCTCGTCGGGCAACAGCCGCCGCAGGATGCGCCCCAGCCGGATCGCCTCGTCGGTGAGATCCGCGCGAAGGGGATCGTCGCCGCTCCCGGCGAGATAGCCCTCGTTGAACACCAGGTGGATGACCGCCAGCACGGCACCCAGCCGGTCGGTAACGTCACTGGTGTCGGGGATGCGAAACGGGATGTTTGCCCCCTTGATCTTGGCCTTCGCGCGGGTGATGCGCTGGGCCATCGTCGTCTCGGGGACGAGGAACGCGCGCGCAATCTCCTCGACGGTCAGGCCGCCGAGCAGCCGCAAGGTCAGGGCCACCCGTGCCTCCGCCGCGAGGGCCGGATGGCAACAGGTGAAGATGAGCCGGAGCCGGTCGTCTTCGACCAGCCCGGTGGGCTCGTGGGGTGTGTCGTCGCTGATCATGAGTGCCGCCTGGTGCTTGGTGTCGCGCAGGGACTCGCGGCGGAGGCGATCGATGGCGCGGTGAGTTGCGGTGGTGGTCAGCCAGCCGCCCGGATTGGGCGGTATGCCGTCGGTCGGCCACTTCTCGACCGCTGTGATGAGGGCCTCGCTCGCGGCATCCTCGGCAATGTCGAGATCACCGAAGCGCCTGGCGAGCGAGGCCACGACCCGGCCGTACTCCTCGCGGTAGATCTGATCGATCTGCGCGGGGATGTCCGGCGCTGGAGTCATTCGCTCGCGAACGGACGGACGACGACGGCCTGGCCGCAGGCCTTTGAACCCTCGGCGCCGAGCTTGAGCGCCTCGTCGAGATCGGCAGCCTCGATGACCCAGAAACCGCCGAGATATTCCTTGCTCTCGCTGAACACCCCGTCGGTCACGAGGACGTCGTCGCCGGTGCCGTCGACAGACGTGGACGTGTCGAGCGGCAAGAGACCACCGCCGAACACCCACTGGCCAGATGCCATCAGCTTGTCGTTGAAGGCGCCAGTGGCGGCGAACATTGCCTGCGCCTCGTCGGTCGTCGGGTCGGGGTAGGGGCCGGTGTGGTTGACGGAAAGCATGTACTGAGTCATTGGAGTTTCCCTTCGTCGTTGGCTGCCGGTCGGCTGCCTCTGCCCTCTCCACGAACGGACCAGGCTCAATACGACAGGCCCGCAAGGATTCTTTCAGGTTTTGTGCGTGCCGGCTCGTTGCCAACCTGTCTCGCAGCATCAACTGCCGATCGAGTGGTGTAATCCTCGGACAACCGCCCGTCCGAGGAGGACCCATGACTGAGCGCAAGCACGAGACGATCGTCGAGCGCCGCACCCGAAAGGCCGTCGCATGACCAGCGGCGATCGCCCGGCGGCCTGGCGCGATGACTGGACCGGTGGCGAGGGTTCGCTCTTCGCTGACCGGCCGACGCCGCCTGACGCGGCCGACTATCCGACGCTGACGTACGAGGTGACCGGCCGGGTCGCCCGCATCACGTTCAACCGGCCCGAGCAGGGCAATGCGATCACGAATGACACCCCGCTCGACCTCGCGCACGCGGTGGAGCGCGCCGACCTCGACCCGCGGGTGCACGTGATCCTCGTGTCAGGCCGGGGCAAGGGGTTCTGCGGCGGCTATGACTTGTCCATCTTCGCGGAGAACGCCAGCACCGCCGACGGCGGCGACGGCACGGATGGCACGGTGATCGACCCGGTGGTACAGCTGCGCAACCACGACCCGAGCGGCACATGGGACCCGATGGCCGACTACGCCATGATGAGCCGATTCAACCGGGGGTTCGCCAGCCTCCTGCACGCCAACAAGCCGACGGTCGCCAAGCTCCACGGATTCGCCGTCGCCGGTGGCACCGATATCGCGTTGTATGCCGATCAGATCATCTGCGCCGACGACACCAAGATCGGCTACCCGCCGACCCGGGTGTGGGGCGTACCCGCCGCTGGCATGTGGGCCCACCGTCTGGGAGACGCCCGGGCCAAACGCCTGCTGCTGACCGGTGACTGCCTGACCGGCCGGCAGGCGGAGGAGTGGGGGCTGGCCGTCGAATCCGTGCCGGCCGACGAGCTCGACGCAGCGACGGAGGCGCTGGTCGAGCGCATCGCGCGTATGCCGATCAACCAGCTGATGATGGTCAAGCTCGCCCTCAACAGTGCGCTGTTCGCCCAGGGTGTGGCGAACTCCGGGATGGTCAGCACCGTGTTCGACGGCGTCTCGCGACACACCCGTGAGGGGTATGCATTTCAGCAGCGGGCCGCGACCGCCGGCTTCCGCGAAGCCGTTCGCGAGCGGGACGAACCTTTTGGCGATGCGAAGGCACGGCCTTTGTGAGGGTTCCTAAGGAGGTCTTCCAAGACTCGCGAACTGACCTCACTACGGAGGTCTTCTACGACGTTTCGAACTGGCCTCACCACGGAGGCAAGCCTCCGCCGGGTACATATGCAGAGAAACCAGCCCAGTCTCCTTTTTCAGACTGAAACTGGCTCCTTGCGTTTCGGCGGAGGATAGGGGATTCGAACCCCTGAGAGCTTTCACTCAACCCGCTTTCCAAGCGAGCGCACTAGGCCACTATGCGAATCCTCCGCGGTCGAGATTACCGGTCGTGCCGGGCCGGACACGAACC